>CAIOJS010000237.1 GCA_903858655.1 uncultured bacterium
AATAGAAATATCTCCCTCTAATTTCAGGTATTTATTATATCCTTTGTTGTTGATATTTGATTTGGTTAGTTTCCCTGATTTTAGTTGCTTTTCCAAACGTCGCAACCCTCTTTCACGATTGTGTTCATCTTTTGCAGTCCTGTTTGCCGAACAAGTAACAATAAGCCTGATATTATCTTGCTTTTTTATTCTCATCTTTTGTCCATCGCTAAGTTGTTTCGCCAAGATTTTTCCTTTTATCTTCTCTGGTTCATTTTTCACTCTTGCTCCTAGTATGTATTGATATCCTTTCTCTTCCAAAGCGATTATGTTATCATTTGATAAAAGTCCAGCATCAGCCACTACTATGGGTTTATTCAGATTAAACTTCTTGCTCATTTTCTCTATAAATGGGATCAGAGTGTGTCCTTCATAAATATTTCCTTCAAAGATTTCATACCCGATAGCATAGCCTCCCAAACCAACAAGTAATCCTAAATATATTTGAGGATTTTGGTGTTTACCATCCTTGCTAAATCCTGTTTTTCTTAAATCATCTTCATCACTGGCTTCAAAATAGAGTGTAGTCATGTCATAAAATACAATACTAATATCACCCTTTAAAACATGTTGAGTATGCCTGAATGCTATTTGCTCCACCTCTTCTTTTAACTTGTTATTAAGCTTGTCTAAAAAGCGATATACTGTATCAATATCAAGCATCACACCCTGGAATCGATACATGTAATCAATAGTCTTTAATTTGCTCAATGGAAAGGACAACCGGGCTATCACTAAGTGACGAAAAAGGTCTTCTTTTATTGCATTAAAGCCAATGTTGTCATAGACTTTACCAAAAACAAGCTCCGGTCCAACTGTTTTGATACTTGCATTGCCCAAAGAAGAAAACGCATATTCAACTATCGTATCATTTTCACTAACGAATAAATTATGTTGATTTGATAATCTTTCGATTTCTTGCTTGGCTAAATATTTTAATTTCTCAATTTCCTGTTCTGTGTGTCCACAACCGACAGTCTTTAAAACCCTATATTTTCCTAAGGTTTTGCAGATAATTTGAATTGAAGTGCTGCCTGAAAAATTCTTTTTTTCTCTAAAAAACATGTGCAAATATAACAACGGGACACCCAAAAACAAAATTCACCTCAATATTATCAAGGGTTTTAGAGGATGTTTTTGAAAAGTGCGGAAAACAGGAAAACAGCAAACAAATTACAGCAAACAGCATACAGTAAAATAGTGAATTAGTAAAATAGGAAATTAGAAATTTGTTTTATTTTCAAATTGTCGAATCCTGTTTTCAGCATTGGGACACCCTAAAAACTTTTGCATATGATATGATATAACTCGGCTTGTAGGTCATCCATATTTACTAGCCGGGATTTTGTGTGTTTGGAGTCTGGAAGAGTGTAGGTTATTTGATACATATTATGGGTAAGTTCTGCTGCTTTCTTCAAGGACAGTGACGACTTTTCCTTGTAAAGCACCCTTTCCAGTTCTTTGTAAATACAATAAGC
This sequence comes from uncultured bacterium, assembly GCA_903858655.1. GTDB lineage: Bacteria > Bacteroidota > Bacteroidia > Bacteroidales > CAIWKO01 > CAIWKO01. The sequence continues at coordinate 1,518 of CAIOJS010000237.1, forward strand.
AGTAAATGATATGCAGATATGCGCTTCTATTCTGTGTCTTAGCCGATGATAAATTGGACGTATGCGCAAATCTGTTTTAGACATTCTAAATGCCTTTTCAATATACCATAGGTTATTGTAGTTCTGTATAACCTGCTTGTCATTGAGGTTTGTATTCGTAATATATCCTTTGAGTCCGTCCCAAACCTTATCGTTTTCATACTTTTCATAATCAATTTCAATAGAAATATCTCCCTCTAATTTCAGGTATTTATTATATCCTTTGTTGTTGATATTTGATTTGGTTAGTTTCCCTGATTTTAGTTGCTTTTCCAAACGTCGCAACCCTCTTTCACGATTGTGTTCATCTTTTGCAGTCCT
>CAIOJS010000238.1 GCA_903858655.1 uncultured bacterium
GGGTTCTATAAATTAGATTTTTCGAGGCGGACAAGATTTTTAAAAGCGGAGTTTACTAAAGTAAATGAGCATTTTAAAAATTGAAGTCCAACGATGAAAAAGCAATTTATAGAACTCCCGTTTAGAATATAGCTCTCAGCAGCAAAAATAAAGAGCCCGCCATGACTACCGTAACAGGTATCGTAACCACCCAAGCTATTAATATGTTTTTCACAGTGCCGTATTGCAAGTTCTTTACCCCGCCTTGCGAAACCATGCTTCCTGCCACGCCCGATGATAACACATGCGTAGTGCTCACGGGCAAACCTAAAAGCGTAGAAACGCCGATGGTGCTAGCAGCCACCATTTCCGCACTCGCTCCTTGTGCGTAGGTTAGATGCGATTTGCCAATCTTTTCTCCGATGGTGACCACGATGCGTTTCCATCCCACCATGGTGCCAAGCCCTAAAGAAACAGAAATCAACAGTAAAACCCACCAAGGTGCGAATTCAGTATTCGATTTAAGTTCTCCTATATTCTTTTTGATGAACCCGATTTCATCTTTCTTCAATCCTGCCTTGAATTTGTCGCTTGCCAATAATTTGTCCGAAGTGCGCGCGATGGTGATGATATCTTTACGTATTTCAAAACGTTTTTCTTTGGGCACACCCGATGGCGTTTGCGAAACATTCAACACGGTGGTCATATCCGCTAACTTCGAATTTATCGTTGCCAAATTTGTTTTGTCTATTGCCGCAAGCATTGTGGTGTCAACCTTATTAATATAGGTAGTGATAGCCGAAACATTTCCACTCATATTGACAGGGTTCTTTGTACTATCTATCGCAAAATAAGCAGGCAACAGCGTTATAAGAATTATCATCATCAATCCAACACCTTTTTGACCATCGTTCGAGCCATGCGAATAGCTCACACTCGTGCAGGTCAACACCAACAAACCGCGTATCCAAAAAGGTGGTTTCTTCAAAGGGTCGGGTTCCAAAAAGAACTTTTTCTTTTTCACAAACTTTCTAAAGACCCACATCAGCAACATCGTCAACCCAAATCCAAAAATAGGCGAAATAAACAAGGATAAACCTGCATCTATCACCTTTTTCCAATTTAATGCCATGGTGCCTGTGGTATTGATAAACATAAAAGCAATGCCGATGCCGAAGATGGAACCCAACAACGTATGCGAACTCGAGCAAGGGATGCCAAAATACCATGTGGCTAAATTCCAAATAATCGCAGTGAAGATGAGTGATAATATCATGGCAACATTATGTTGAATATTTTGATCCACCAATGCCTCCAATGGAAGCAAGTTCACAATGCCGATGGCAACTGCCAAGCCTCCAAAATAAACGCCCACAAAATTCCAAAAGCCTGACCATATCACGGCGGTACGTGGTTTCAACGAACGGGTGTAAATCACCGTAGCCACTGCATTGGCAGTGTCGTGAAAGCCATTAATAAATTCAAAGGCGCAGGCTGCGAGTATGCAAACTACCAATAAAATGGATAAACCAATACTTAAATCAAACATAATATTTTTTTGAGTGCAATATTATAAAATATATTTCACTCCAATGTTAAGTTTACATTAAGTTTGTAATTCAATATTAAGTTCTTGGATTCATTGAATTAAACTCAGCAAATAATACCATTATTTTTATGTTTTATTCTACATTCAGTTCGATATAAAGAAATATATCCATTGTCTTTTAGCACGACCATATTCATCCATTTTCTTCTAAAAGAATTAATAATTTGATAAAAGTGGCATTCCTACTATTATTTTGTCTAATTTCGCGTTTTAGTATTCAGACAAAAAACTTTATTTTAATAATATTGATATCATGAAAAAAATTTACATTCTTTTAGCTACTATTTTAGTATGCTCGTTTACAAAATCAAATGCACAAGTCTTTACGCATGGCGATGTTTCGGTACAGTTGCAACCTAATGGTTCGCACGACACCAACACTTGCTCCTCGCAAGGACAGATGTTTTATGTAATCATAAAAAACAATTCCTTCATAGGCGATTCCGTCAAAATTAAAGATATGAGCACTGGGGCTGTAATAAATACTTCGGTTAACACTGCCGGCTCCAATCCTTGGACTTCTTTTTTGCCTGTGTTCAATGCTTTTGGTTTCGCCACCGACGACCAGGTGAGTGGCGGATATGCTTCTTTTGTCGGACCGCTAAACAAAGTTATTTCCGGAGCCGATACCGTGTTAAACGTTATCAATTTTTTCCAAATCCCTGTACCAAATCCCTGCATTTATTCCACTTTGGACGGTAGGATATATTTGGATTACAACAACGATTGCTCCTTCAATGGAAGCGATGTTCCTTTGAACAGCGTTGGTGTCTCCATTTCCGAAACCTTAAACAGCCCTTCCATGACTAGCGTGGGCTACGGCAGCACCTCCGATGGTAGCGGAAACTACACAACCAATGTGTTGAAAAGTTGGATGACCGGCGCCACCATAAGCATCCCTGCCTACTATCAATTTATTTTTCCTTCCACCACCTGCTCGCCCGTATCCTATAGTTTCACGAGCTTGCCACAAGTTCATGCCGATTTCTCTTTGCAATGCACAAGTTTGATAGACGTTCAGTGTTACGCAGGCTCCAACGGTGTGGTACGTCCCAACATGCCTTTTATGTTACATCCTTATGTGAGCAACACGGGCTGCAACCTCGCTTCGGGCGTATTGAAACTTGTCTTAGATCCCAATGTGGTCTATAATGCAGGCATGAGCACCAACCCGGCAACCACCGTGGTGGGCGACACCTTGATGTGGAATTATGTCAACCTGACAAGTCTGAGCAATGGCGCCTATTGGAACAGTTTTATGTCGAGCATCTATCTGACGCCTACCACCGCCGTGACGAGTGGCGATACCCTATGTTTCAGAATATTCACCAATGTGCTTGCCGGCGATGTCAATGCTGCCAACAACGATTACTATATTTGTTTACCCGTAGTAAATTCCTACGACCCCAACGATAAAGAAGTGTCGCCCAAAGGCACCGGCACCGCAGGAAACATCCCATTAGCCACTTCCGAATTGACCTATACCATCCATTTTCAAAACACAGGAACCGCACCCGCCTACAACGTCTCTATTACAGATACTTTGGATACCGACATTGCCATCAACAGTCTGCGCATTTTAGGTGTCAGCTACAACGTGTCTCCGCAATGGCTAGCACCCAATGTGGTAAAATTTGATTTCAACAACATTATGTTGCCTGCAAGCTCCTTCAACGAACCCGGCAGTCATGGTTTTATTCGTTTCTCCGTTAGGCTGAAACCCGCTTTAGCACTCGGCACGGTGATACAAAACGAAGCCCGTATCTTTTTCGATTCTAACCCTGCCATCATCACCAACACCACAACCAACACTCTTGCCAACATTATCGGTATCGAAGAACTTGCTCCCAAAGTTTTGGTAAGCGTGTATCCCAATCCTACTTCCGATATAACGACCTTTAGCCTACAATCCGACAATATGCCGCTCAGCTATACCTTCCAACTTATGGATGTGCTCGGCAACATCGTAACCTCTATGCCTGACATCAGCGACTCGCAATTCACCGTTTCGCGCCGTGGCTTATCCAATGGAATGTATTTCTATAAAATCTATTCCACTAAGGGCGTTATGGGAATGGGGAAACTGATGGTGCAATAGGCGGAGCAAGTTCCAATATCCAAATACCAAATTCCAAGCTCCAAGGAGAGAACCACGGAGACACTAAGTTCACTGAGAGACACTAAGAAGGATCGGGGATTTTGATAGGTAGTCGTAGCACGGCTTTGAGCCGTACTACGACTTGATGAATCATTGTACCGAGTTGTCGAATCGGTGTACCGAATGAACGAATCGGTGTTACGATTTACAGAATCGGTGTACCGAATGCATGAATCGGTGTACCGAATGAACGAATCGGTGTTACGATTTACAGAATCGGTGTACCGAATGTCTGAATCGGTGTACCGAATTGCCGAATCGGTGTAGCGAATGCATGAATAGGTGTACCGATTTGCCAAATCGGTGTACCGAATGTCTGTATCGGTGTACGGAGTGAATGAATCGCTGAGCCAAGTGACTGTCTTGGTGCGAATTTGCAAACTTCGCACAGCCGGTAAATGAAGAGTTGAGCATTTCTTCATGTTGGTATAAGCAAAAATACCGTCGTTATTACTCCGAGAGCAATCACTATGAAAAAGATTGCAACGACTGCGAAAAAGAGAGCGACGACTGCGAAAAAGAACGCCGTCATTATGAAAAAGAACGCCGTCGTTATGAAAAAGATCGTCGTCATTATGAAAAAGATCGTCGTCATTATGAAAAAGATCGTCGTCATTATGAAAAAGATCGTCGTCATTATGAA
>CAIOJS010000239.1 GCA_903858655.1 uncultured bacterium
ATTGAATTCACGTCTAAAAGATGCCCACTTTGCATTCTCATCATCTTTAAATGCTTCTATCTTTCTTTTCATGTCTATGTTCTTTTGTTCTAAATCAGCCAAGCTTTTTTCGTAAGCGGCTCTATTTTCTTTGTTTGCTTTTGCTATTTTGACTTTAATATCAGCAATATTCTTCTCGTAAGTGCTTATCGTGGATTCCGATTCTATTTTAAATTGCCGAATTGAATCTCTTATAGCCATATTTAATTCTTGATTGGCTTTCGTCAAGTTGTTTTGAGCGTCTTGAACTTTATCTTGGGCGTTCTCAACTTTCTTTTCCGACGATTGACATCCGCTCAAAATAATAACAAACATAAAGCTTGCTACTGCTAGGGTAAAAATTGTTTTTTTCATTTTTTCTTGTTTTTTATGTATTATTTTTATGTAGTGAATTAAAAAGTAGCGTGCTGTACGCTACTTTTTCACCAAGACCTAATTATTAAAGTGCTTCAATAATCTTGTGCAATTCTTCTTTTGATTTACCGAGTTTTATCTGTAGCCGTCCAATCATTTCGTCTTTCTTACCTGCCAAGAACTTCAGATCGTCGTCAGTTAATATCGCAAATTTTTGTTTCAGTTTGCCTTTTTGTTCGTTCCAGTTTCCTTTTACTAGTGTTGTGTTCATGTCTTTAATTTTTTAATGTTAGATGAATATTTATGAGTACAAAGGTCAGTCTATTTGCTCGCGTACGTGTTACATAATTGCTTTTAAAAGTTACATCATTCACACATTTTTCTCTTGCAATGAGAATCGAAATTGTTCGCTAAATAGGCTGATATTGTAATATGTTTTTAGAGTACAATAGAAAATCCAACATACACAGCATTGGTTGTGATGTGAGTTTTCTTTAAAATATAATACGTATCTGGATCAGCACTACCGTTATTTTTGCTGATGTTCATCAATCCAGCAACTCCTCGATAACCTACGGCTATTCTAAACGTGCGTTTATGATTCAATCCAAAGTCCAATCCGGCGCCATAAGCCACTCCAATATTGCTTTTTCGAACGGAAAGAATAGGTTGGGCATTTATTGTACCATCCCCGCCCGAAGTATAAACAGTGTTCCCCACTCCAATACCTAATTGCGGTCCGGCAACAATGTTCAAATTGATCACTCTAAGCTTGCCCGTGTTAAACGAAGCCAACAATGGAATATCAATATAGCGCAAATTAACTCTTTGCTCAATACCCGCATTAGAATATTTTCTCGACAAACTACTATAATCAACTTCCGCCTGGAAACCCATAAACCTGTTGAAACTATAGCCTACAAATGCTCCGAAGGTATATCCCATAATGCTTTCACCTTTCACAGTGCCGTCGGCAAGGGTCTGCATTTCGAAATTTGAATAGGTAGGCATAAAGCGTAAGCCAAACTCTGTGCTACTTTTTCTTTCGTGATGTTCAGTCTGATTATCTTCTCTCTGGGCATTCACCTTTGTCGTCATAACAAATATAAACACTACAATAGAGATAGACATAATGATGTTGTTTTTTAATGTTTTCATTTTATTTAGTTTTTAATTGTGAATTCATTTTCACGATGCAAAGGTCGTCCTAATCCATGGTGTAAGTGTTACACAATTCTGTAAATGAGTTACATGATTCACACGTTTACTTTTTCCCTTTGCCGCCACTTTTGCCCGAGCCGCCGCCTTTGTTGCCATTGGAGGCTCCTTTTTGCTGGGACTTGCCGTTATGTTGAACGGCAGATTTCGGTTGGGCTTGATGAGGCGTGTTGGCTTTCGCGTTTCCTTTTTGGGGATGGTCGCCATTGGTTTTTTGGGCAGGACCATGATATCCTTTTCTGTATTTCGACTTGTATTCCTTAAAATGTTCGTAAGGTGTGTTACCTCTATAGTCATTCATAGTGACTTTGTAACCTTTGTACAAATCATAGCCTCGATAGCGAGGAGGCAGCATGGAACGATGAACCCAAACACCATGTTCAACAAAAATAAACATGGCAGAAGGCACATCATAAAACGCTTCCACGTCGGGGAGATAGTAATAATTTACGTTGGTAACGCCCACGGGTCCCCAAGCGGGAGGCGAAACATTTACACTGACTGAAACTTGAGCCTGCAAGGCACTCGCCATGAAGAAACATATTCCTAAGGCGATTAATTTGATTGTTTTCATATTGTATTTTTTTTAGTTGATGAATTTATTTTCACAGTACTACAAAAGTACGGTGGTCTGTTAAAGCGCATAGTACATACTGCTTTAAAAAAGTTATAGCATTCATATATTATGCAGTAAAATCTATTTTTCTTTAGTGTATTTTTCTCGAAATCGAAGGAATCAACATGATTTTTTCGTCTTATGATCTGTGGATGTTTATTTTTCTTCTGAAAATTGAACCATATCTTTGACAAGAAAGCTCGATGGATGAATTTTGCAGGAGGGCGATGTCTTTTGTAGCTTCACGGGCTTATCGCCCATGGTTTTTTGATAGTAAGGATGGTATCCCTTGGGATAGCGCACTTTGTGTTCTTTTAAATAAATGAAAGGGGCTGCGCCATAATAATCGGGCAGGAGCACCTTGAAGGCGTTAAACAAATCATAGCGACGCAAACGCAAGGGCAAAGAAAACCGACGAATCCACGCCCCACCCGAATAGTAGATAAATTCACCGCTTGGAACTTCGTAATATACGTCTATATCGGGCAGATAATAAAAGCGTTCGTTTTCGTAGCCCACGGGTCCCCATTGAGGTGGCGTGCCGGGAGATGTTTCCGTTATCCCTTGCGCTTTCGATGTTTGAGATATAAACAAAAGCATGTTGCGAATTAATAGTTTCATGTTTTTCATCAGCGTGTTCAATAGTTTTTTTAATGGTTAGTACTAATTCTTAGATTAAGTAGTCGTCATTTTGGTTTAAAAATCCGGACAGCCGGGCGAGTCCATACGATAGTGGCTGGGTGTATGCTTGAGGCTCAAAATCGGTATGCTGGAATGATTGACAATATGTTGGGCAAAAGTTCCCAACAGTATCCCGTTGACTTCCGATTCGTGCCCCGTGTTGATGACTATCAAATCGCATTGGTTTTCAATCCCATAATCCAGCGCTGCTTGTGCCAGATGTTTGGCATGCACAAGTGTGGTGGTGCGCGTCAGTCCGCTGGCATCAATAATTTCCTCCACCGAGCGAATTTTTATGTGAAACAACTCAATATCATGCGAATCGTTGCTTTCGAGTAAACCGATGATATGCATGCTGGCATTGAATAGCTTGCCCAGATACAAAGCTATATTCACCTTTTCGCGACTATGCAAAGAGTTATCTATAGGTATCAAAATATTTTTGAATTGTGGTGCCACGCAGGTTTTTTGAATGCTCAACACGGGCACAGTGGATTGCGTTACCACGCGTTGTGTATTACTTCCGTCCATCACTTCAGTCATCCCCGTCACACCTTGAGTTCCCATCATAATCAAGTCAATGCGCTTGGCTATAGAGAAATTGATGATTTCGGTATAAACATAACCTGTTGAGATATGTATATGTGCCGAGATACCGTGCTTCAGCTCAATGTCTTTTTTCATCTCATTCATTTTGCGAATCATGGCATTGTCTTCGTCTATAAGTGAGTGTTCTTCGTTTTGGTTCTCAACCCATTTG
>CAIOJS010000240.1 GCA_903858655.1 uncultured bacterium
GTAAATAGTATTTTAAAACAAGCACAATTAATAAAGGAGTAGAATATATGCTTAAATATTTAATCATTTTTGAGAAAACTGAAACGGGCTTTAGTGCCTATGTTCCGGATTTACCCGGGTGTATAGCAACAGGTAAAACAAAAACCATTGCGGAAAAACATATCATAGAAGCCATTCAATTTCATTTAGAAGGTATGAAAGAGGAAAAAATAAAATTTCCCGTAAACCGAACCGATGCAGAAACATTTGTGTTTACTGTTTAAAATAAAAGTAGTTGTGGCAGAGTTTGTACTTCGAACCATTATTAATCAAACACCTAAATGAAAACATCCACAGACAAAATTTCCTTTTCCCTGTCGCACGTACTTGACTATGCCGCCTCCCGCGACTACAAAGGCTACAACAAATATGATGCTTTGGATAGCAAATTCCTTTGGTTTATGTCCTTTGGTTCTAAGTTTTTGCGTTTGGTGTATAGTCAGGTGGTGATGCGTGCGCCCATCAACATACGTCCGCTGTTTTTTGTTCCCAAAACCCGCAACCCCAAAGGCATTGCCCTTTTTGCGATGGCATTTATGAATCTTTACAAAGCCAAGCAAGTTCCCGAAGACCTTGCTGAGGCAGAAACGCTGTTGGATTGGCTGCTTCAACATCCCTCCGAAACCCAATGGGGTATGTGTTGGGGCTATCAACATCCTTGGCAAGACGTGGGTTTCTTTGCGCCTGCCCATTTGCCCAACCGCGTGGTTACCTATTTCGTTACCACTGCCATGATGGATGCTTATGAAATCACCCATCAGCAAAAATATTTGGATGCTGCCCAAAGTGCACTCATCTTTCTGTTGCAGGCGCCCAAAGTGCTCTATGAAGATGCCACAATGAAATGCCTGAGTTATGTTCCGAGCGAAAAAATCAATTGGATAGTGATGGATGTGAGTATTCTTACAGGTTCTATAGTGGCGCGTGTGAACAAGTATGTGAAAGACCCCGCCTTGGCAATCGAAGCACGCAAATTGGTGAACTTTGTGGTGGACAAACAAACTGATTATGGCGCGTGGTATTATACCCATCCCGCCGGCGACCATCCGCGCAAACATGATAACTATCACACGGGCTATATCGTGGATGCTATTTTGGATTATATGGATCATTCCGGTGACCAATCTTTTATGGATCAGTATTTGAAAGGCGTTGTCTATTATCGCGATAACTTGTTTCTGCCCGACGGCGCTCCCAAATGGGCAAATGACAAAACCTATCCTTTTGATGTACACGGTTCGGCACAAGGTATCATCTCTTTTGTGAAAGCTTCCCGCTTTGATAAAGACTATCTCGTGTTGGCAGAGAAGATTGCCAATTGGGCTATAGATACTATGCAAAACCAAAAGAAAGGGTTTTTCTATTATCAGAAAACAAAACTGTTTCGCAAGCCTTATACCTTGATGCGGTGGTCGTGTGGATGGATGAGCAGAGGGTTGAGTGAGTTGATGTGTAAGATTGAAGAATGAAAAATGAAAA
>CAIOJS010000241.1 GCA_903858655.1 uncultured bacterium
GATGACGTTGCTGGCAGTGGTGAACGATGAGGGCAGGGCTCCGTCGTTCATGGTCAGGTTGCTCAGCCAATGCAGGCGAGGCGAATCAAGTGCGTTAAAGAAGTTATACCTATTATATATAAAGGCAATGCTCAACATCAGCATGCGAATTGTAAACAATAAAGATGAGGCGGAGGATATCCTACAGGAATGTTTTCTCAAAGCATTTCAAAACATCCATCAGTTTGGAAGCGAAAAAGACTTTGCCGCGTGGTTGAAACGTGTGGTGGTCAATCGCTCTATTGATACCCTGCGGAAACAGAAAAAAGAAAACATCCTTTATATGGATGAAGTGGCAGATATAGAGGACGAAAAGGAGGAAGAAAACGTGGTGTATGATGTAGAAACCGTTCGAAGCTGCGTTCAACTATTGCCTGATGGGTATAGAATTGTGCTCACGCTTTATTTGTTTGAGGAATATAGCCACAGCGATATCGCTACGTTGTTGAATATCTCCGAGGGCACCTCAAAATCACAATACAGCCGAGCAAAAAACAAATTAATCTCTCTCATTAAAGCAAAAACCTTACGCCATGCATAATAGTATCGAACAATTTATAAAAACCAATCGTGAAGAAATGAACACATTAGAACCTTCTCCAAAATTATGGAATGCTATTGAAACAAGCCTTCCAAAGATGCCTCTGATTAAGACCAAGTTTTCGTGGCTCAAATATTTTATTTTCGGTGCATCGGTCATAGCCGTGATCGTGTATTTTAAAATGAGCAACACCGCTGCTGTGATGCCAACTTCCGAGCATAATGTTAGTCAACAGGCACAATTGCCAAGCATCACACACAAAACTATCGCGGCGAACGAGGCGAAAACAGCAATACAAAACATCAAGGAATTTCGAAAGAATAAACCTAATGTTGCGCCTACTTCGTTTCCAACAACTGATACTGCCGAAGCGCTAATAACCAAGCCTTCAAAACCGCTTTCCACCGAAAGCAAATTTTCTAAAATAGATGAAGGTGCTACGCCTGTCAATAAACAAAATAATAACACCAAGAAAAATTCAGAAGTGACAACCAAAACCACTGCTGCTTCAAGCCACGATGTTTCCTCTAGACCTACTGCAAAAGCAAAAAACAATGCTACACCCATTAGTAAACAAAAAACGCATATAAAAACACCAAATATCAAAGACACCCTCAAGCAATCTTTGAAAGTTGACACCTTGTTTTCGGGAATAAAACGCCTTGAAATCAGCAGTCCGTTCGATGTAAATGTGCATGGCAAAGAGAGAACCTCCATAGCATTCAAAGCAGATATTAGTTGGAAAACAAAGGGATGGGTTGTCAAGAAACCTGTATATGAAATAAAATACGAGCGTCAAGACACCGTGCTAAAAATATCGGTCATTGGTGGTAATACGGTGGTTTTGGTTGGTTCATTTGAATGCAATGGTATATTAAACTTTGAAGTACCCAAAACAACAACTGTCATCATTGATGATTCCTATGGTGATGTCAATGCGACTGAATTAGCGGGAAATATCTTTCAAATCAAAAACAGTTCGGGCGATGTGCATCTGACCAACATCAATACCAATGTGACAGCGAAACTCGGCTATGGCGACCTCACAGCGCAAAACATCCAAGGAACAAATTGCGACATCCAAAGTAGTTCAGGCGATGTGCATCTGAGCAACATCAATGCCAAGCTCACGGCGAAGCTTGCTTATGGCGAACTATTTGCACGAAATATCACAGGAGCCACTTTCGAAATCCATAGCAGTTCGGGCAACGTGACCTTAGATACTTTGAAGGGGGAATTAACTCTCAAGATGAGTTATGGTGATATGATAGCAAAAAACATTCAAGCCAAAACCTGCGATATTCAAAACAGTTCTGGCAATATGCAGCTCGAAAACATCACGGCTGAATTGAAAATCACTCAAACCTATGGTGATATCACACTAAAAAATATCGTAGGCAACATAACAGCCAATTCAAGTTCGGGAGATATTTCTGCCAATAAAATAAGCGGCAACATCACTACTGTGACCTTAATGGGCGACCAATATTACCAAAACCTGCAAGGAAACATACATATTAATAGCTCTTCAGGATCAATAAGAGTAGTGGATATGAAAGGGAATGCCGTGATAGGTTCGTCTTATGGGGATGTGATGCTCGAAAATTTCACAGGAAATCCTTCCATTGATGTGAAATCGGGAAGCGTTTCAGGTAAAAAAGTTGAGTTGACCGATAGTTTAAATGTAAAATCCCTGTATGGCGATATCAAGATGAATTTAGTGAATGATTACAATAGTTTGAGTTTCGACCTACTGACTAACAATGGCACTATTACGATTGACAAAGATGGACAAAAAATGAGAGAAGCAGAAAGTTTGAAACTCACCAACGGCAAAATTCACATTAAAGGCTATACTGCTTCAGGAGACCAAACTTATAAATAAATAATGAATGAATGAATGAATGAATGTCTCCCATTAATATATCAAAATTTGTAACCTTTCGTTATATGTAACGTCATATACGCAAACAAAAAAATAAAACATTAATGAAAAGAATCAAACTTGCGATCATCACCCTCTCGCTATTCTTAACGACAACAGCATTCTCACAAGACAAAATTCAAATCACCGGACAGATAAAAGACAATCAAACAAAAGATAATCTGGAGTTTTGTAACGTCAGCGTTATCAACCAAAAAGATAGTCTCATCACCATTGTAGCCACCAACCAAAATGGCTTTTTCACCTTATCGCTTGATGGCGGAGCCTATCGGATCATCATCAGTATGATAGGCTATAAAACCGATACCACGAAATTGTTCGGAGTCACCCAAGACAAATTTATCGGTGTGTTTCAGTTGAAACCTACGGTCGTTAATCTTTCGGAACTTTCGGTTTTCGAAAGTTCTAAAGAAACCAAGACGGACAGGGATGTGCAAATCGTAACCGAAAAGATGAAATATGGAGCTACCAATGCACAGGATGTATTGGATAAAGTTTCAGGAGTGGATATTGATAGATATAGCAACACTCTCAAAGTAGATAACGATGCCAAAGTGATTATCTTGGTGGATGGTATAGAAAAAGATCAGCAATACATCAAAAACTTATCGCCCGACCGTTTGAAAAAGATTGAAGTGATACGCGACCCGGGTGGAAGATATGCCTTGGAGGGCTATTCGGCAGTCATCAATATCATTTTGAAAAAGGATTATCAGGGCACTGAAATATTTTTGGACGATACCTTTCTTGCTGACCCCGATGCCAAAAAAACAGACTATATTCCGGTGTCGAACATTGTTTCGGCTACCGTCAACTATGTATATAATAAAGTGAATGTGTATGCAAAATACGAAAACGTCGTGAGCAAATTCAATTTCAACACAATAGATAAAAAAGAATATTACAACGGCTTGATGATAGAGCAAAATGCCGTTTCGAACGAAGATTACAACACCAAATACAAGGAGCTTTATCATATCTGCACCCTTGGAACCGATTATTATATCAATCCGAAACATACCTTGAGTTTCGAAACCAATTTATCTATGCAGCCCAAGAAACAAAATGGGAGCAATGAGTTGTATAATGTGGTGAGCAGTTTGAATGAAAATATCATTTCGAGTGACACTTCCTTGTCTCAAAACAGGTCATTTAACACCAACTTTTACGCGTCTTTGTTCTACGAGGGAAATCTTGATGAAAAGAATGTTATCAACTCCAATTTCACTTTTTCGAATTACAACAACTCTTATACCAATGAATTCTCACAGCATGCATACACCATAATTGAATCGGGAAATGATCATAAAAACGCCACAAAGTTCTATCTTGAATATACACATACCTTCAAAAATAAATCTTCCTTACAAGTGGGTTATGGCAATACATGGGAAGGGCTCATCAGCAATTTTACTACTGACACCATGAGCAAATTCAAATATACCGATGTACGCCATAAGCTATATACCTACTACAATTGGCAAATTGCGAAACGTTTGGGTATTAAAATTGGAGTTGCAGGCGAAACCAGCAATCCCAATTCAGATGGATTGAAACGTTCTTACATAATCTTCCAACCCTATCTTGATATGAAGATTGATGCATCAAAGAATTTGGTTTTCAAAGCAAAGTACAGGTCATCCAGCACCTATCCCGATATCAGTCAAACGAATCCTTACATCACTTTTGTGGATATGCAAAGCGTCAGAACAGGTAATCCGAATCTACGCCCCGAATTAGTGAACAAAGTTTCGCTGCAAACCACCATCATGCAAGGCTTGGTGACCATTGAACCCTATTATCATTTCTCCAATGACTATATTTCTGAAGTAGGAACATTCCGCTCAGATAGTATTCTTGAATATTCAACGAACAATGCAGGCAAATATAGAAATTACGGCGTAGAGGCAAACGTAACGATTCCTTTCGGGAAGAATATCATTCTGCAATCGAGCGCAGATGTGTATTTCAGCAGGATAAAATATCTTGACCGAACCAACAAAGTGAACGATTGGTCGATGAGCACTCAATTGATCTATCAAAACCTGAAGGCGAAGACGATGCTAGGTATGCAATATCAGAAAGCAAATCAAAAGCATATCACTGCGCAGGGGTATAATTCGGGTAATGATGATTTCTGGATATTGTTTGTCCATCAACCTTTCTTTAAAGACAGGCTGGCGGTGCAGTTGGTTTATATCACACCCATCACTTTAGGAGTTAGTTATAAACAAGAGAATTATATTAAAACGGATTATTATTCAGAGTTAAGATATAATAATATTGATATATTGAAAAACATCATGATTCTCGAAATTTCCTATCGGTTCAACAAAGGAAAATCCGTAAATAAGAAAGAAAAAGAGATTGAAAAGATTAACGAAAAGGGTAATAAAGGGTTGTTCTAAATGAAGCATTATAATTGCATTGCATATATTGATGTAGATTTTAACCTTCACTCCCCCCTTTTAAATTGTTTTGGTAATTAATCCACCAATAAGTTCTTTTACAGCAGCTATGCGATGGTTGTTGCAGTATGCATCCAATTTATGAACTATCTTTTCGCTGATGGCAGGATCAATAAAGTTGGCTGTTCCCACCTGTATTGCGGTGGCTCCTGCTAAAAGGAATTCGACAGCATCGGTAACATTCATGATGCCACCCAAACCTATTATGGGAATTTTAACCGCTTGACTTACTTGCCACACCATGCGCAAAGCAATGGGTTTGATACAGGGACCGGAAAGTCCACCTGTGATGGTTGAAAGAACAGGACGACGAGACTCGGCATCAATAGCCATACCCAAAACGGTGTTGATGAGCGACACGCTATCGGCTCCTTCATCCTCCACTGCTTTGGCAATTTCAGCTATACTGGTAACGTTGGGTGATAGTTTTACAATAAGTGTTTTATGGTATGCAGCTCTGACCGCCTTAGTAACTTCGGATGCCGAAGCACAAGAAGTGCCAAAAGCCATGCCGCCTTGTTTTACATTGGGGCACGAAATGTTGAGTTCGATGGCGGGAATATGCTCCAAATCGTTGAGTTTTTCGACCACTGTGATGTAGTCTTCGAGTTTGGAGCCTGAAACATTGACGATGATGTGGGTTTTATAATGCTTGATATTGGGATAAATATCGTTGATAAAAGCATCTATACCTTTGTTTTGGAGTCCTACAGCATTCAACATACCCGCAGGGGTTTCAGCCATCCGAGGATAAGCATTTCCTTGGCGGGCTTCCAATGTAGTACCTTTCACAATGATGCCACCTAAGCTGTCAATGTTAAGAAAGTCTTCGAATTCGGGACCATAACCAAAGGTTCCTGATGCGGTCAGTACAGGGTTTTTAAATTCGAGTGCTCCGATTTTTACTTTTAAATCTGCCATTTTAGTTGATTTATATTAAACACTGGACCTTCTGTGCATACACATTTGTTGCCTTTGTCGGTTTCGGTCACGCAACACAAACAAGCACCTATGCCACATGCCATGGTATTTTCGAGGGACACTTCGCAATCCACCTGTTGTTGTTTGGCAATAGCGGCAAACACTTTCATCATGGGCAAAGGTCCGCAGCAATACAAACGCTGAAAACTGCTCAATTGCTTCATAATGGAATTGTTGGTGATGAATCCTTTTTCGCCCAAAGAACCATCATCGGTGGAGATAAACACATCGCCATATTTTTTGAATTCATCGGCTTCCAAAATATCTATTGTGGTTCTTCCACCTAACAAAATAGTCGTTTTTATGTGTTGCTGATGCAGACGACGAGCCAGATAAAGCATAGGCGCGATGCCACAGCCACCACCTGCTAATATCACATTGGTTACGCTATCCATGTTAAAAGTATTGCCCAAAGGATAAACTAGATTGACAGTATCGTTTACTTTAAGTGTGGACAGACTTTGCGTGCCTTGCCCAACAATCTTCACAAGCACATAAAGCACATTGTTGGCACAATCTACATCATGAATAGATATGGGACGACGCAGAAAAACATTGGGGTTGTTGTCAACCTTTATTTCGGCAAATTGCCCTGGCAACATCTCGGGAAGTCCATCGGAGGATGTCAAACCTAAAATAAAATAATCATCGCTGAGTCGTCGGTTTGAGCAGACAGTTAAATCATTAATGTATTTTTTCATCGTTTTTTATGTAAGAGGGGTTCTTTTAATTAGATTTTTCGAGGCGGACAAGGTTTTTAAAAGCGGAATTTACTGAAGTAATTGAGCATTTTAAAAACTATAGACCAACGAAGAAAAAACAAATAAAAGAACGCCGTAAAAAAAAAGTCCGTAAACGGACCTTTAATTATTATCAATATCATTTATTCAGTATCCGTTTCTTTTTTTGCTTTCACAGTTTTCTTTGGAGTGGCTGATTGGGGCTTAACTGCCGATTTTACAACCTTCTTCGGTTTATCTTCCACAACTTCGTTCTTCACTTCCGTCGTTTCTGCCACAACTTCTTCCTCCTCAGTGAAGTCAAGCATATTTTTTTCTTGAAGTTGGTTATACCACATGAAAACTTTTTTTATGTCGGAAGTATAAACTTGTTCTTTATCATAAGTCGGCAGCACTTGCTCGAAATAAGCACGAATTTTTTTATCATCCTCTTTATGACTAATAGCTTTACCCCCATTTTCCTTTTCAGCAATTAATTTAAAGACATCTATCAATGGCACATCATCTTCAACGGTATAGATACTGATATCCTTCATCTTGCTTATTTTGTCGGAAGGATAAATCGGAATTCTTTTTTTATCAATGAGTGATTCAACAATCATTCCTGTTTTGATAGTAGATATTATTTTGTACAAACCTGGCTTGCCAGTGATGGACAGTATCTCTTTTAAATCCATAATAGTTTTTGTTTTTTTGCAAAATTAATTATTATTCTTCACAAAGCACGAAAAAATTGAATAATTCATTTGCTAATGAATATTTGGTAGGTAAAAAAATTTCATTACATTTGTGGTATCATTCAAAATATATGACAAACAATCTACAAGAAAAACTATTTGCACTGTTTCATAAGCACTATGGTGCCTATCCGCAAGAAATGACAGAATTGGCTGCATCAGGCTCTAAACGTAAGTATTACAGACTTCTACTTGGCGGCACAACCACCATTGCAGCCTATAATAATGATAGAAAAGAGAATCAGGCTTTCGTAAGTTTCACGCAGCAATTCGCAAAGGCAGGCTTGCCTGTTCCTATTATTTTAGAAGAAAATTTAGCAGAAGACATTTATTTACTCAATGATTTGGGCGATGAAACTTTGTTTTCATATTTGGAAACGCATAGGCAAGCTGGATTTTCGGAGAAACAAATGGACTTATATAAAAATGTCTTGGCAGATTTGTTGCGTTTTCAATTTGACACCTTAAACACCTTTGATTACACAGCTTGTTATCCGCGAGGAAGTTTTGATAAGCAATCCATGATGTGGGATTTGAATTATTTTAAGTATTACTTTTTGAAGCTTGCAGGCATTCACTTCGATGAGCAAAAATTGGAAGATGATTTTATTACTTTTTCTGATTATCTATTACAAACGGATTGCAACTATTTTCTATATCGGGATTTTCAATCACGAAACATCATGATTCATGAAGATAAGTTGTATTATATAGATTATCAGGGAGGCAGAAAAGGTGCATTGCAGTATGATGTGGCTTCCTTACTCTACGATGCGAAAGCAGACATCCCACAGGAGATACGTGAGAAATTACTTGATTATTATATAGATTTATTGCAGCAAAAAACCCAAATCAATGCGGAAGATTTTCGAAAGTACTATTATGGCTACGTGTTAATTCGTATCATGCAAGCCATGGGAGCTTATGGATTTCGAGGGTTTTATGAAAACAAGACACATTTCTTGAAAAGTATTCCCTTCGCAGTAGCTAATTTGAAGTGGATAGTGGAACATATTGAATTGCCTGTAGAACTGCCAACATTGAAGGATGTTTTTCATCAAATTATATCTTCTAAAAAACTTAAAAAATTCGACACGGTTCCCACTGAAACCCTTACTGTTTTTGTAAACAGTTTCTCTTTCAAGAAAGGCTATCCTATTGATTCAAGTGGAAATGGCGGAGGTTTTGTTTTTGATTGCCGTGCCTTGCCAAATCCCGGACGATATGAAGCCTATAAAAGCTTGACAGGGAAAGATGAAGCTGTTAAAAACTATTTAGAGCAATATCCTGACATCGAAACTTTCTTTGAGAGTAGTAGTAGTTTATCCTGCCAATCTGTTGAAAATTATTTGGAAAGGGGCTTTACGAGTTTGATGATTTCCTACGGTTGTACAGGTGGGCAGCATCGCTCTGTTTATTTTGCAGAGCGATTGGGACGGCATTTACGCGAAAAATATGACATTAAAATTGTAGTAACCCATAAGGAACAAACAGGAATCTGATGAAAGCGATGATATTTGCAGCAGGCTTGGGAACACGCCTTGGAACCTTGACCGAACATAAGCCAAAAGCTTTGGTGGAAGTGAACGGAAAACCCATGTTGGAACATGTGGTTGATTATTTAAAAAGTTATTGCATCACGAATATCATCATTAATGTGCATCACTTTGCCGATATGATAGTTGATTTTGTGGCACTCAAAAACAATTTCGACATCAATATCGCCTTCTCTTATGAAAGCAAAGAGCTGTTGGATACCGGTGGCGGACTTGTGGAAGCTTCATGGTTTTTTGACAAAAAGGAACCTTTTGTTGTGCATAATGTGGATATACTTTCGAAAACAAATCTTCAGGAAGTTATTCTTCAGCATAAAAAACAGGACACTTTGGCAACTTTAGTAGTAAAAAATAGAGAAACGGCACGATATATCCTAATTGATTCAGCAGGGGAATTATGCGGATGGCGCAACAAAAAAACAGGCGAAGAAATCATTGTTAGAGAATCAGAGACCTTGACTGAAGCGGCATACAGCGGCATTCAAGTGGTGGATCCGAAGATATTTACTATTAATAAAATGGTTGGGAAGTTCTCTCTTACACCCATGTATTTAGAATTAGCTAAGGAAAATAGAATCTCGACTTATTTGGACAAGGATTTGTGGTTTGATTTAGGAAAAGCAGAGAGTATTGCCGAAGCTGAACGTGTTTTTTTCAATAAATAATAATTTATCATTATGGAATTTTTAAAAAAAACAGCGCAACACCTTCTTAAATATAATACGGAAAAACTTATCAATTCGTGCGTTGTTTTGCCCAATAGGCGTGCAAGCGTATTTCTCAAGAAATATATATCTTCTGATATTGAAAAGGCGATTTTTTTGCCCCGCATTACATCCATACAGGATTTTGTTATCGAACTTTCAGGAAAAAGCATCATTGATGAATATAGTGCTTTGGTTGAACTATATAAAAGCTACGCAGCCGTCAAGACAAACGACCCTGAAAGTTTTGATGATTTCCTAAAATGGGGAACTAAACTGCTGCACGATTTTGATGAGATAGACCAACAATTGGCAGATGCACATTTTATTTTCACCTATCTGAAAGAAGATAAAAACTTGGTTTTGTGGTCGCTCGACAAGAATCCATTGAGTGAGTTCCAACAGAATTATCTTAACTTCTATGAGATTTTATACGACATCTACACAGATTTCACGCAACGTATTGCAGAAAAAGGTTTTGCCAATTATGGTATGGCTTGTAGAATCGCTGTTGAGAATCTAAAAAAAGCAGGAAATACCAATAAATATAAGCAAGTGATTTTTGCAGGACTTAATGCGCTTGGAACTGCTGAGAAGACGATTATTGAATACTATTTACATAACGAAACTGCTGAAATTCTATGGGATGCAGATGCCTATTATATTGAAAATCCGAAACAAGAAGCGGGCAATTTCATCAGAAATTATTTGAGTCAATGGCATATGAAGGAGACTAATTGGATTGATACAAATTTCGCTTCGGACGAAAAAGAAATCCATATCGTGGGTATTGCAGGAAACATCGGACAAGCGAAATATACAGCGGGTGAAATTGCCAATTTACTCAGCAAAGATTCGAAATCAGAGAATATCTCTATCATTTTGAATGAAGAAAGTTTGCTGATTCCTATGCTCAATTCGATACCTGAAGGCATTGATAGATTTAATATCACGATGGGCTTTCCGATGAAACTTTCGCCTGTGTTCACCTTGTTTGAAATTATATTTACCCTGCACGAAAACTCGGAACGATTCAGAGACAGCAAGAAAGCTGCCGAACCCTTGTTTTATTTCCAAGATTTACAGAAGCTTTTTGGACATTCATTCTTCACGACCTTACTGAATTCTGAAACAAAGAACAAGTTGGTGGCGCAACTCATTGGTCAAGGAAAGATTTTTTACACGCGTGGCGAAGTTCTGTATTTGCTCTCGAATCATACAGAGAAAGTGCCTGAGTCGGTTCGCAATATTTTTGCATCGTGGTACTATCAGAGCAAGAATGCCATCGTCAGTTTGATTTCATTGATACATGATATAAAAAATATCATGCCCATCAAACAAAGTATTGAGCAAGAATTTCTCTATGAGGCGCATAAAGTGCTGAATCAAATTAAGCAAAGCGAAGAAGAATCGGGCATTATGATGACGCCAAGAACGCTTCATCAGATTTTTAAACAAGCAATTTCGCAAAGCACCATCCCATTTGTGGGCGAACCTTTGAACGGTCTGCAAATTATGGGCATGTTGGAAACGAGAGCCTTGGATTTCGAAACGGTGTTTATGCTTTCGGTGAATGAGGGCGTTTTACCCAAAGGAAAATCGAACGCTTCCTTCATTCCGCATGGCATCAGGCAAGATGCCGGGATGACTACTTATGTGCATAATGAACATATTTTTGCTTATCATTTCTATCATGTGTTGCAACGCAGCAAAAAGATTTACTTGATTTATAACACCCAAGCGGATGACTTTGGCGGTGGCGAAAAAAGCAGGTTTATCAATCAATTGATTTATGAATTGCCGAAATACAATCCAAAAATTAAGATTATAGAAGAGTTTGTCGCGCTGCCTCCCCTGAAAGATACGCGGCAAATGTTTGTCATTAAAAAAGATGACGCTATCATGGAAAAGTTGGACCGTATAGGCGCTAAAGGCGTCTCCCCTTCTGCCTTAAACATCTATCGCAAATGCAAAATTCAGTATTATTTTGGCTATATAGCGGGCATACGCGAAGCCGATGAATTGACAGAGATACTTGATAATAGGGAATTTGGAAATCAGATACACGATGTATTGCAACATTTGTATGAAAGCATCATTGGGCAGGAATTGATGCCTGAAATTTTAGATAACCTTATCAAGATTTATGAAGATGTCTTGATGAAAAACTTTCTACAGAACAAAAATGATATTGACCGTTTGAGTGGCAAGAATCTATTGATTTATAATGTAATAAAAGATTATGTTCGTGATTTTTTGGAACGCGAAAAAGAGACCGTAAAGGAAGAATGTGCTGCTCATATTTCCCATAGGGTGATGATGATAGAAGAAAAGCTTGATGCCGACTTCACTATTCCAATCGGAGGAAAACCCAAAACGATTCATTTGACGGGAAAGCTCGATCGCGTTGATAAAAATGGAGATAGGATAAACATAATTGACTATAAAACAGGAAATGTTTCGAATAAGGATTTCAATTTCCACAATCTTTTTTTAGATGATCAGAACAGCAAATTTGATTACGCTTTCCAATTGATGTGCTATGCATATTTGTTTACAAAAACTCGTAACATTGCGGCTCAGGAGGAGTTGAATTGCGGCGTTTGGAGTTTTAAAACCTTGGGCGAAGATCTTCGAAATGTTTTCTATTTGCCTAATCCTGAAAGCAAAGATAAAACTTATGACATTACGAAAGAAATTATTTCGCAATTTGAAGAAGTGTTGGCTGATTTGCTCCTACAATTGTTTGATCGAGACGATGATTTTGTGCAGACAGCAAACGTTGATAATTGCGAAAATTGTATTTATGCGAATTTCTGCGTATGATTATTCTTTAGTACAAATGATATGAATAACGTAACCTCTGATATGAACCACGTGACCTCTGATATGAACCACGTGACCTCTGATATGAACTACGTGACCTCTGATATGAACTACGTGACCTCTGATATGAACCACGTGACCTCTGATATGAATTACGTGACCTCTGATATGAACCACGTAACCTCTGATATGAACTACGTGACCTCTGATATGAATTACGTGACCTCTGATATGAACCACGTGACCTCTGATATGAACCACGTAACCTCTGATATGAACGATGTAATCCGATGGAGAATTAAATCGTATGTGGATCAATATTCATACCGATATTGTGTCCCTATGGGATAACGGATATGTGAAAACACTTGATCCAGTATGGATTAAATATTGATAGAAAAAGGAGTTGGGTTGAATTTAAGTTCCGTCAGTGACGACATGAAGATTAGTTAGACAACAATGATTATTTATCTATTCAATAAAATAAAAAAAAAATCAAAGGAAAGAGAAATATTTAGATTGGTATTCTATATCCATCTAAAAAATAATATCTTTCAACTCTTGTTGAGCTTGATGAAATTCATCAAGGATTTCTTGGAGGATGGTGGCAGCAGGTTTGATTTGATGAATAAGACCTGAGATTTGACCTATTTCGAGTTCGCCTTCCTGCTCATTACCTTCGAACATGCCTTTTCGGGCACGCCCTTTGCCCAAATGCTCCGCAATTTGCTCAAGTGAAGCACCTTGGTTCTCAAGGTTCTCGATTTCATCATAGAATTTATTTTTAAGAAGTCGGACAGGCGTCAGGCGTTTCATCATAAGTTTGGTGTCGCCTTCGGTAGCCTGAAGGATTCTCAGCTTGAAACTATCGTGAGCAGAGGATTCGGGGGTGGCAACAAAGCGGCTGCCAATCTGCACAGCATCAGCTCCCAATGCGAAAGCAGCTAGCATACCTCTGCCTGTGGCGATGCCCCCTGCAGCAATAAGTGGGATGGAGATAGCTTCGCGAATCATGGGGATGAGCACCATGGAGGTGGTTTCTTCGCGCCCATTGTGACCACCCGCCTCGAAACCTTCAGCAACGACAGCGTCCACACCTGCTTCTTCACATTTCTTGGCGAATTTTACGTTGGCGATGACATGCACAACACGAATACCATGACTTTTGAGCAAGGGAGTCCATTTGGAAGGGTTGCCTGCAGAGGTGAAAACGATGGGGATTTTTTCTTGGATGACGATGTTGATGAATTCTTCAGCGAAAGGAAAAATGAGGGGTATGTTGACACCGAAAGGTTTGTTGGTGGCTTGTTTGCATTTGGTGATTTGCTCGAGCAATATATCTGGATTCATCGAGCCTGAACCTATTAAACCTAATCCGCCTGCGTTGCTTACTGCGGAAGCTAAACGCCAACCGCTGCACCATATCATGCCGGCTTGTATGATGGGGTATTTTATATCGAAAAGGGTGGTGATTTTGTTCATAATATGCTTAGTTATATATAAAAACGCCTACTTTTTGACGGTAGGCGTTTCTCAATTGATAGATAAATTAAATTACTCTGCTTTTTTATACACAATAGAAACAAGCGTTTTATCGTCGCCGCCCATGTTGATTGAAAGTCCATAGGGACGATCAGGATGGATGGTGATTTGCGAGTCACCTGCTTTGTTGGTCAATTGTTCCCAAATAGTAACGGCTTGATGCACACCTGTTGCGCCCGTTGGATGTCCCCAACCGATGAGTCCACCTGTTGTGTTGAAAGGAACTTTTCCGTTGCGAGCTGTGTTGCCTGCAAGGACAAAGTCGGTGCCTTTGCCATGTTCAGCAAAACCGATAGCTTCGGTAGCCATGATACCTGCAATGGTGAAACAGTCGTGACATTCAACCGTTCCAATTTGATCTTTTGTGATGCCTGCAGAAGCTAATGCTTGTCGAACCGCTTCTTTGGTAGTAGAAAGAACGGTAGGGTCAACAGGAGGTTTGGTGATGTCTTCTTCCGCCTGACCAAATCCGATGATTTCGATAGCATCTTTTTTGGCAAAGCCGCAACGTTTCAAACCTTCTTCGGAGACAACAGCGATAGCACTTGCACCGTCGGAAACTTTTGAGCAATCGAAAATATTCAACGAATCAACGAAACCTTTTGGGTTGGGAGCATTCATACCACAAGCAATCAAATCTTTGGTTGTGTTATGATATTCTTGCGCTGTGGGGCAGGTGCGTGCATTGTCAATAGCATTTTCGAACCATTTCGCCATGGCGCTTCTTGTTTTTTCTTTATCAAATTGAGCAGCATAAGCTTTGCTTCTGTCGCTAAATTTGCCTGGGAAGAAATAGGCATGACCTTCTTTACGTTCTTTTGCCCATCCTGCAGCAGCTAAAATGTCAGCACCATAGATGGCTTTCACGGTGTTTTGAACTTCAATGCCGAGCACGAGTACTACGTCGGCGGTTTCTGCCAAAACAGATTTGATGCCCGAAACCAATGCCAAAGCACCTGTTCCGCAAGCAC
>CAIOJS010000242.1 GCA_903858655.1 uncultured bacterium
AATTGTGCCGATTCTTATTTTCGGCCCGGCAAGATCAATAAGAATGGCCACCGGTTTTTTAAGCCTTGCCGATAATTTTCGGAGCAATATAATCTTCTCCAGATGATCCTTGTGTGATCCGTGTGAAAAGTTCAGCCGGGCGACATTCATTCCATTTTGAATCATCGCCTCGAGCACTTCCTCTTTATCCGAGGCCGGCCCTATAGTGCAGACAATCTTCGTTTTTTGCATAATTCAACCTTGATTGTTTTCTGATAATAATTAATACCAAGTTGCTTTCAAACACTAAAATATGATTTTTTAAAAGCTAACTTGGTATTATGCCAGGTAAGTCAATTCTTTAATGTTTGATAGCAACTTGATATAATATGATTAATACATGCTTCATGAAAAGAAATAAAGGAGATTATACTTGCAGGCAAAACAAAAAATGTGATTAATGAAAATATCCCTCTGCAACACGGGGCAAACAGTCAATGCTGGAAACTCTCGGCTGGTGTTTCTGATTCCGTAAAACTGATTTTCAAATAATGCCAGACAACCTGAATCACCTACTCCAGGAAGTTCTATTAAAT
This sequence comes from uncultured bacterium, assembly GCA_903858655.1. Classification (GTDB taxonomy): domain Bacteria; phylum Bacteroidota; class Bacteroidia; order Bacteroidales; family CAIWKO01; genus CAIWKO01. The sequence continues at coordinate 576 of CAIOJS010000242.1, forward strand.
GGTCTTTACTAGATCGTATCCTCATTTTTTAAAGAAGAAAGTATAATCGCGGTAGCATTCGCCATTGTTGAGCATCATACATCTAACCACTTTCGGTTCTACTTCATACTTTATACCTAAACAGTCAAACCAACTCTCCACTCGGTCCATGATACCGCACTCGTATTTGTCGATGACGCCAAGAGCCTTGATGCCATCGTGAGCAAAACACTGATGCCAAGTTCCACGTATATGGTTTATGTCATTAGATACGAAGGAGTACTTCATAAAATCGCCCGTGATGGTTGCCATAGCGACTTGGAAAAAGTCCCAAAAATCACCAAATGTTTCAAGATTGTCAACACCCACGGCCTTCTTTATGCGCTTTATCTCCACCGCTGCCATAGCTTTAACGGCAGCACTATTGATCTTATTCGTTTTTTCAATACCGCATTCCTTTAAGCAATTATAAAACCACATAGAATCGTGTGTCATTCAGCATTTGTTAAGCAGTTCTTTGAGTTCCTTCTTCTCTAACGTGACTTTGTCCATTTCATCCTCATTTTAACAAAATTGAAAACAGATTTTACATTCTTGTTTGCTATAAATCAATTCAAATAACACCGATAAACGAAGATCGCAATTTGTCAAGGAAGGTATTATCCGGTCAAGATCATCAATGTTTGCCGTGGCCTGGATACCTAAGGTGGATAAAATATTATGGGGCTTTGCGCTTGAAATGATTATTTGTTGCGGCCTGCGTAACTGGCAAACCACGATCCGGTTGAAACAAACGTTTGGATACCTATATCCATTCAAGCTCTGTATCCGTTAATGGGCCACCAGTTTTACCAGTATTCAATGTCCCTTTTGGCTCTACCAACATTATTGTGCACTCGGTATCACAAATTGGTTTATGTTCCATCCCTTTTGGAACGACGATTAGTTCGCCTTTTCTCAGCTCAAAGATTTTATCTCG
>CAIOJS010000243.1 GCA_903858655.1 uncultured bacterium
AAACGTGCTAAAAACATCACCCATTTTTGCCACCATTAGATATTAATAATTCATAAAATTTAAGGCAAAATGTTGGATGGTTTAAAATATTTTGTACTTTTGTATTTATTTGTGTAATATACTAACGGACAGATATAATAAAACATTTAAACTAACAAAAGTTTAGGAATTACATGAAAATTAGTAACTTTGTTTTCAAAACATATAAATTATAAATGACCAAGAATGACAATTAATAACCATAAATGACTAATGACCAATAATGACTAATGACCAAATATGACCAAATATAAATGACCAAACTGAAACATACAGACTCCGAATACACCATCAGCGAAGCCTATCGTTATCTTGCCAATGCAAAAGAAACCATTGCCAAGAGTCCGATAGCCTATGGTCGTTATTGCGATTCAAAATATGTGCGCGAAGCTGCCGGGATGGTTTATTTGGCAGCATTAAAAGCGCTAGATGTGTATTTAATTTTCATTGGAACAGATCGTACTAAACTCCCAAAATCTTTAAAAGGCTACTGGAATTTTATTCATAAAAAGATTCCATTAAATGGAAAATTGACTGCAGCAATGAGTACGGTTTATGAAAACATGCATATTGATGCTTATTACAGAGGACATACTGGAGTTGGACTGGTGAAAGAAGGTTTTGAAAACTCACGTAAGATAATTGAAATGATTGACAAACTAATGGGAAACACAACAGATAAAAACCTTCTTTCCGAACCCAAAACTCCCTACAAGACAAAACGAATAGTAAAGAATGAAAAATGAAAAACGAAAAATGAAAAATGCTTGGCGACCTATAATGACTAATGACTATAAACAAATAACCAAATAAAAATGAATGCCATCTTATATATAGAATCTGCTTCTGGGAAATTAATTCCTAAGCTCTCAACAAGGGCACAAGCTACTTTGGGGTTTATAATGACATTTATAAAACGTGCACATAGCGGTGGCAAGTTTGACAATGGTCTGTGCACGCGTGCGCATAGCGTTCGGAAGTTTGACAATGGTCTGTGCACGCGTGCGCATAGCGTTCGGAAGTTTGACAATGGTCTGTGCACGCATGCGCATAGCGTTCGGAAGTTTGACAATGGTCTGTGCACGCATGCACATAGCGTTCGGAAGTTTGACAATGGTATGTGCACGCGTGCACATAGCGTTCGGAAAGTTGCCATCGCATATTTCACGTTTTTTTCAACTACTAAGTTTAGTAGTTTTCTCAATAGTAATACAATCGTTTCTTAATCTAAATTCAATATGAAAAAATTAAAATACAGTTTAAACGAATTTCTGAGCCAAACTAAAGGCTCATGCGAAAAAGCAGTCATGCTTTTTGTTTTTCACGTTATGTGTTTGCGCTACGCTCACACTAGCAACCCGACGGATGAGGATATTACAAAAATGTATGAACGTTCCTTCCCTTTACTCGATGAGCTGCAAGTAAAATTTAATTTTGTGAAAAGCACCGAAGCTGCTCAAATTTCGCACACCGAAGATGTGAAATTGCGCCTTATAGCCATTCAAGGAGAAACCGGCATGGCTCACGATTGGTATGACCGTGTGAAAGGTATTTATAAAAAAACCAACCCTGTTCGCTTCAAAGCGATTTTTCCGAAAGGATTAAAACCATTTCGGGGGGGGAAAGACACTATTATTTCCGCTGTAGGCACGCTAAATATGAACATTGGCGCCGATACCAACCCATTGATGGTGATTTTGAAAGCTGAAGTGGACGCTACGTATCACCTCATCAATCCGAGCCGCCTGGATCAAAAAGAAGCTATGATAGCTACCGAAAAACAATATGCAGAACTCGACAACTTGTGTGACGCAGCTATGGAAATGGAATATCGCAACGCAGCTTTGTTGATGGATAAATTTCCTAAAAATGAAAACGACGTTCAAGAATCGTTTCACGATATGGACCTTTTGTTGGGCAAACAACAAACCCAGTGGGACGTGGCAATTGAAGCCACCACCTCCAAAGATTTGGCTACACGCACTCTTTTGGCTCCCACAAAACTGAAAGGCACCTCGCATTTTGGTTCGGCTTCCTTATATTTGGCTTCAACCGTTGGCGGAACCGATAGCACACCGGTGGTATTTCTCGAAGATATAGAAACCAAATTTACGGCAGCCGATTTTCATGTGACCGACCCTGGCTTGCATCGCCATCTAACCTTGGTGAACAATAATAACGTGGCAGTGCGCGTGAAATTGAAAATTGGCTAAGAAGTGAATAATGAAAAATTAACAATGAAACCTGCCTGACTGTGTCACGCAGGCAGGAATTAAAAATGATTGGCTACCCCAATGACAACAAATGACCAATAATGACAACAAATGACCATAAATGAACCAATGTCAACAAATGACTACAAATGACCAATGACAATAAATGACCAATGACAATAAATGACCCAATGACAATAAATGACCCAATGACAACAAATGACAATAAATGCCAACAAATGACTAATTAATAAATGGAAACAACATTAAAAATAAAAACATCAGATTTAGACATTGATTTTATTAATGCCATTAAATCTTTGTTTAAAAACGATAGCGAAATAGAAATAACAATTTCTTCGCCTCACGATTTTGGCTTATTAAAAACTGAAACAAAAGAAGAGTATATTACTAGGATTAATAACGCTGCCCAAAATATAACAAAAGGGAATGTTGTTGTTTTCTCTGAAAAGAAATTTGATAAATTAAACAAACAACTTCTTGGCGAAAAATGAAACGATTTGTTTTTGAATCGGAAGTGTTCGACGATTACAACAATTGGTTATTGGTTGACAAAAGAATTTTTAAAAAGATAAAAGAACTGCTTAATGATATTAAAAAAGATGCATACAAAGGACTTGGAAAACCAGAACCCCTCAAGCATGAGCTTACAGGATATTGGTCACGTCGAATCACCGACGAACATCGTCTCATCTATAAAATCTACGGCAACGACATTTTAATATTTAGCTGTAAAGGGCACTATAAATTTTAATTGACCCAATGACAACAAATGACCCAATGACAATAAACCTGTCCCGTACACGAAGTGTCGGGATGACCAATAATGACAACAAACCTGTCCCGTACACGAAGTGTCGGGATGACCATAAATAAATAAACAAGTAACAAATAAAAACCAAATAAATTATGAAAAATCTATTATCTTTAATTAGTAAAAGAACCACTGCAAGCTTTGTTGCGATGGTAATGATAATGCTTTTAAGCGTAAGTTGGGAGGTGAAAGCGCAAAACATTTCAACGTATACATTTGCATCCTCAACAACAACTTACACTGCCATATCCGGTGGAACGACATTAATAACCAGTACCGATGATGGTGTTTCTGCCCTGACAAACATTGGGTTTACCTTCAACTATCATGGTACTGCATATACCCAATTCTCGATAGGCTCAAATGGTTATATACAGTTAGGTGCTGCATCTTCCTATACAACTTCACCTTTTTCTTTAGCTAACACGATTGCGTTTTTTGGTCGTGATGGTGCCACAAACACAGCGGGAGCTATGTATTTAGTATCAGGTTCCGCTGGCAGCTATGTATTGACCGTTCAATTTACAAACTGGAAGGTTTATTATAGCAGTACAGCGCAGCTTCTTACTGCACAAATAAAATTATATCAGGCAACAGGTGTTGTTCAAATCGTGTATGGTGCTTCCACACGTTCTACCTCATATACCGGGCAAGTTGGTTTGATTGGTAATACTACTGCTGATTATAATACCCGTGGAACTACAAGTACAAACTGGGCTTCTACATCAGGTGGTACTACATCTTCTTATTTAACTTTTTCAACAACCTATTACCCCGCCAATGGACAGACTTACACCTGGACACCGCCCTCTGTTTCACCCCCAACAGTAACCTCTTTCTCTCCCTCGAGCGGGTGTACAGGTGCATCAGTTGCTATAACCGGAACAAACTTTACGGGAGCAACAGCAGTACGCTTTGGTGGCGTGAATGCAGCTTCTTATGTAGTGAATAGTGCTACTTCTATCACAGCAGTTACGGGGGCTACTGCCACAGGAACCATTTCAGTGGTTACCACCGGAGGTACCGGAACAAGTGGTAGTACCTATACTATTTATAATCCTCCTACCATAACAACTCAACCAAATGCTCCGGCGCCATTCTGCGGCAACGGAACTGCTACCTTAAGCGTTGTAGCTTCGGGAGCCACCACCTATCAATGGCAAAAAGGAG
>CAIOJS010000244.1 GCA_903858655.1 uncultured bacterium
AATACATATAAAATAAATACGACACAATTTGCCAATGGTACCTACGTTTATAAATTGCTCAATAGTTATTATGTGCAGTATGCAACGGGCAAATTCACCGTTCAACATTAATCAATAAATCAATAAACAAATAAACAATAAATCTATGAAAAATCTAGTAATTCTGATAGCTTTATTCCTCGGAGTAGCTATTATTTATCCTTCAAGTGTAAACGCTCAAGGATGTGGCGGAAGTGGTATGAAATCTTCTTGCTCAAAATCATGTAAAGGTGAAAGCAAAAGTTGTGCGCCTACCACCTCTACAACTACTGGTTCTATAAAAGGAACTATGAAAGTTTCCGGCAAATGCGATATGTGTAAAACACGCATCGAAACTGCTGCAAAATCTGTAAATGGTGTTATGACTGCAGAATGGAATCCAACCACAAAAATTTTAACTTATACTTCTAAAGTAGCCATTAAAAAAGAAGATATAAGCAATGCCTTGATTAAAGTGGGACATGACACTGAATTGGGCAAAGCTACGGCTAGTACGTATAGTGCGTTACCCGGTTGTTGCAAGTATCGCTAAACAAAGAATTAAGCCATTAAAAAAGCCTAATAAATCTCAGATTTATTAGGCTTTTCTTATTTGTAATACCTAGATTATATTTTACTCCCAAACGCCAAGTCTCCGGCGTCGCCTAAGCCCGGAACAATATAGGATTGCGCCGTCAATTCATCGTCAACTGCACCTATCCAAAGCGTGGTGGTGGAGGCAGGAAAGTTTTTCTTGATATATTCCACGCCTTCATTGCTTGCAATGATGGCTACAATATGCAAATGTTTGGGTTTGCCTTTCTCGAGCAGCGATTTATAGGTCAACCCCATAGAAGAACCAGTTGCCAACATAGGATCGGTAATGATTAAGACTCTATCAGATAAATCAGGACTGGAAGTATATTCCACACGGATGTCGAAAGTGCCGTCTTTGTAATGATAGCGATATGCTGTCACAAAAGCATTCTCCGAACGGTCAAAAAAGTTCAGGAAGCCTTGATGAAAAGGGAGTCCTGCACGAAGTATCGTTGCCAATACCGGATATTCTTCCAATACAGGAACTTCAGCCACACCCAGTGGCGTAGTCACTTCTTTGTTTTCATACGCCAGTGCTTTGCTGATTTCATAAGCAAATATCTCGCCCAATCGTTCAAAGTTTTTTCTGAAACGCATACTATCTTTTTGAATTTCTGCATCTCGGATTTCTGAAATAAATTGATTCATAATAGAATTATTACCGCCTAAAATCTTTACCATGGTTTTGTGAATTAAGGTGCTAAATTACATAATTTTTTTATCGTACTTCAAAATTTTTACAAAGCTACGAATAATATTTGGTAATCTGTTTAAAATTATTTGATTGTAGTTTTTATTTACAGCGCCAAAACTTCTATAAAAACGCGCTAATGAAGGAGAATCCGAGCCTTCAAAATCTAAAATAATATTTTTAGATGCATTTTCTTTAATGAAATTATGGAGTAAAAAAGGCATCGCCCCAATTTCTTTTGCCTCTTTGCTGCTAGTTGAAAACAAAAAATAAACTCTATTCTTTGCATGCCCGAAAAAGGCTCCTGCTAATAAAACACCATTTTGAAGAACTTCCCAAATCTCTGCTTGATTCCTTTCCGAAAGCATATTATATAGTTTTTCAAGGCAGGTATAAAAATCATCAGGAAGCTCACCCAAATCTTGGGCTTTATTCTCCTTGAAATGTTGAATAAGTTTCGTAATAGTTCCATCTTTCTGAATTGAAAGATTGAACTTAGCTGCTTTTTTTATATTGCGCTGTGTGTTTTCCGAAAAGAGACCAAATAATTCCTCATAAGGCTTATCCAAAAATAGTTCTAGGTTTGTATGGGAAGTAGTAGTATAATTTTCATTGTTAAGAATATTACCTTGGTTCATGTTGATGCGGCAAAACTTAAATTTCGACGGGATAGCTTCCAAGAATGCTTGAACTTTTGATTCCGAAATTTGTTGAGATGAAAATACACCCAATTGCTGCGTCATGCTAGGGGGAAATATATACGTAAGACCCATTTTCTTTCGATAAGGAAGCGGCATGATAGCGATGTAATCATCTTCAATCAATGCATCCCATTGCTCGCAAACGCTGTCGAGATAGTAGGAATAGCCATAAACAGTTGCCTGTAAGGACTGCTCCATGCAAGCATCCCATTTTGCTTTATCTATCTCCTGATGTTTGATATAATGTATCATTGTTACTATTCAAATTTAGTGACAGGCAAGTGCTATCATCTTTTCATACACATCGCGCCAACCTCTCCATTGACGGGAAGTGCCCAAGGATTCGTTATGCCAAATACAGATAAATGTGCCATTGAGTTGTTTTATCTCTTCAATCATCGGTGCCACTGCTGCAAGTATTTCCTTAGTAGTGGTAGGTTTATATTGTTTGAAAACACCTTCCATAAAAGCAAAAGGATGAATCAGCAAGTCGGTTGAAGTGTTGTCAAGCAAATCGAAAAAATAGAAGGCTTGTGAAGTGCCTGCTCTGAAACCAATGTCGGTGGCGTATCCCATCGAATAATCGTCGGTGATGCCATGGGCTATATAATTCCTATAGGTATAGGGTAAGCTGATTTTAATGAAATGCTGCCGTGCTTCCGTAATATTCTTATTGCTAGATAGCGATAAACGTTCGATTTCGATGGCAAGCAATTCGGGATGTTCCGCCGAAAGGTAGGAGGGATGTATGCCCAATGAGGCATGTTGAGAGATGGTGTTTAGTAACTGTCGAATATGTTTGTTATCGGGCGAAGCATTTTTATCATACTTGCCATACGTACCAGCATGGAAGAAATAGATAGGATGCAAATAATGGGCTTGTTGCAAGGCGAACTGATAGGCATAGGAATCGAAAGGGTCGGCTTTCAGATGTAGCAACACCCAAAAACGTTGGAAGTAGTCGCGTAGATTAGCTCGAAACTTATCGCGAAGCAAACCACCTATAGTTCTGATGAAGCCTTTATGTTTATAAGCGTATGCTTGGTCAATATCATAAGTTGGCAGAAAGGAATACTGATGCTTCTTAAGTGGCAATTTGGGGAAATACTGTTGCAACACTTCGGCAAAGTGTTTTATCCAATGGTCAACAACTGGAGTCTGAAGGAAATAATTTTTATATGCTAAGCAATGTACCGCTTCAAAGCGTCCATATTTATCAGCCACAAAGGGAAGGTATTCTTCATAACGACTCAGCATATAAAAAACAGCCGAAAACACATCAAAGGGTAGGGCAGAGGTCTCTTCAATGTTCGGAAAAAGTGTGATGATGTTGTGAAATGATCCTATCTGCGGACTAAATATACTGAGAGAAGTTTCTCCAAGCAAACTATGGGCATGAAAATGCAATCCATCATGCAGTGGCTTCTTATCATAACTAAGTTTCGGAATATCGGCTGAGGCAAACTCCAGCACATCATCTGTAACGCTATATTCAATACCCAAATAGCCCATAATGTGATTGAACACATAATAGTGGCGTGGCGTGGCTTTTGGAATATAGATTAGGAGCATGGGTAATGATAAAATTAATGATGAATGAAATAAAACTCTACTGAACAATTCAGCAATGAGTCAACAAAGATATTCATTTTTTACTTTGTACAACCTGCATTTTTAGCAATCTTTATAATATTGTTCTAAAATCAGTACGATAAGTGCTGATTTGTTTGATTTTTATAATGCTTCTGAGCTATTGGCTTCACACTTATTCATGAAGCTAATACTTCAAAATTTGTTGCTTTGATTACAGTATGTCTAGTGGCTAACTCCCAAAAAGTGTTAAATCCTGTATTTTTTTTAAGTCGTTTCTTAAATAAACTTTACCTTTGCATTTATTGATCTCATCAAACTTTTAATAGCTAATGAAATATTTTAGAATTGTACTTCTTGTTTTCATCGTATGTATCGCTCAAAGCACTTTTGCCGGTATTTATCTAGATATAAAAATATTCACAGGAAACAA
>CAIOJS010000245.1 GCA_903858655.1 uncultured bacterium
GATTATTGTATCGTAATATTCAGTGTTGCTGTTGCTGAACAACCTGTGTTAGGAACGGTTTCAATCACGGTAATTGTCCATGGTGTATAAGCACCACATGGGCTGGAAAAAGTATCATCAATACAGTTATGATTCGCATTGGGGGTCACTACTCCAAATCCACTCCAATAATATACATTACCAGTAGTAAGAGGTGTACAATATGTGTTAGTTCCTCCATGGGTAACAACAGCTGGTCCTGAAATAGCAGGTGCTGGATTTGGATTTACAATAAAAGCTCCTGAGATAGCACTAGTAACCGTGCCACAATTACTTGATACTACAACATAGTAATATAATGTTCCGGCAACAGCAGTTGAAGGAGTGTAACTATTGGAGTTTGTTCCAACTTGGGTTCCGCCTGATGTTGTGGCATTGGTGTTACTATACCATTGATACGTCAATGTTCCAGTACCTGTTGCTGTAACGCTTATTGCAGCGAAAGTTCCACCCACACATTGTGTTTGCGTGGCTGTTGATTGGCTGCTGATGGCAGTAGCAGCATTAGTTATGAATGCACCTGAAACAGTACTTGTGGCTGTTCCACATGTACCAGTAACAACACAATAATAATATAATGTGCCAACAGCTACAGCAGATGGGGTATAACTATTGGAGTTTGTTCCAACTGAGGTTCCCCCGGAAGTTGTTGCATTTACATTGCTATACCATTGGTAGCTTAATCCATCACCTGTGGCTGATACTGATATTGCTGAAAACGTTCCGCCAACACATTGTGTTTGAGTTCCGGTAGATTGGCTACCGATGGAAGGTGAAACACATCCGCTACCTGCAAGAATATGAACGGTGAGGGTGACGGTCGTTACTCCTGGAGGACTATAGTCGTCTGTGGCAGTATAGGTTACAGTATGGTCTCCTACATTGCAAGATGCAGCAGTAATAGTAATTGAAGCAGTAGATAATGTACCATTGGTGATGCTAGTAGTCGTGCTGCATAAACCTCCCAAATCAATAGTAGTTGTCACAACTTGTCCTACTTCAGGTCCAATAAAATTTAATGGAAGTGTTAAAGGTGCATCTCCTACGGTTAAATTTACGACATTACCAGAAGGAAGCCCACTAACTGAAGGTGGCTGATTGGTTTCACTAGCTCCATTAGATCCGGAGCAAAAGTGGTCCAAATAATCAACACCATCATTAGCACCGCCGGGACCATCATAATCGTTACCGGAATGGTCAAAACGTCCTACCTGAGTATAATGTACTCCATCCCCTTTGTTTACGCCAACAGTTGCAGGAGTTCCTCCAAACCCGCCAATACCACTTGAAGCATCTCCTGTAGTCCATGCCATATCTTTATAATATAAAGCAATATTATTTCCAATGCCGATAACGGGATCTGTACCATCGGAAATGATTACCTGAAAGTAATTAAGTTTATCAGTATGAGCTCCATAATATCCTACTCCATTCCATGTTGCTATCATGTAGTGCGGAAAAACCTTATATACTGTTAGTGCACTACCCGCTCCACGTGTATCCACATCAGCCCAAAAAGGGGCAATCCGAGGAAGTCCATTATAGGGAAAACCTTCCGATGAAAAAGTACCATCAGCCCCACCAAAAGTAATGTTGCCATTATTATTTACATAAACCGAAGAATAAGTAGCTCCGTATAAATCAAAGGAAAAAGGCAATGAAATAACACCTGTATAACCATCATCATTTGCCGGCAAAGAAGTATAAGTGCCATCAGGTTCGATAAAACAATTTTGAGTTTTGTTGACTTGAACTGGAGCGTTTTGATCTGTAACCATTGAATGGCTTGCGTTGATAACTACATTTTGAAATTGATAGGTTTTTGTTGTTTGGTTTTGTTGGTTCATCATTTGGTGTCCTTGTGTCCCCACTAAACTTGCTTTGTTAGCATCATAACCGGGTGTATCTGAAGGATCAGTAAAGGTTTGTGCATGTAAACTAAATATTCCTGTCATAAAAAAGAGAACAATAGTTGTTACTTTAATTAATGTTATTTGTTTTTTCATAAGATAAAAGTTTTTAGTTTCCCTACTCTATTTGGCTTTTCGGATAACGCCCCCAATATATGATGCCTGATTGGGCGAGGCTTGTTTTTTACAGTGGTTTCTTGCTCTACTATTAAATTTAAGGGTGCAAATGTACTCTTTTTATA
>CAIOJS010000246.1 GCA_903858655.1 uncultured bacterium
ACATCCCTTTGTTAGAACAACTGCTTAATTTTTTGATGATGAAATATAATCTCATCATCCTGAATCAAGACAAAAGGATAGTGTTGAAACAACTGCCCAACAAATCCGACATTCACATGGACGAACGTTTGGTGATGGCTGATCAACCTATTATTAAGTATCGTCAACTACGACAACAATTGCTTGATGAGAACGAAAAGATGCCATAAGCCTATCATTTCAAACAGCATTTCCTTCATCTCAACATAAAGAAAAAAAGAAAAATATATCTAACAGAAAAAAATCTGTACTATGTTTCGAAAAAATTGTGTAGGTTTGTACCCAAATTTATTGTTTCATTAAAAACTATTATTTATGTTGAAAAATCACCCTAAAGGTCTCTTGGTAGCATTCTTTACGAACATGGGCGAACGCTTCGGCTTCTACACCATGATGGCTATCTTAGTTTATTTTCTCCAAGCGCGCTATGATTTGAATGCCGATTCAGCCGGCAGCTACTATTCATGGTTCTATTTTGCCATTTATGCCCTTGCTTTGGTCGGCGGTTTGATTGCCGATTGGACAAGCAAGTATAAAACGGTGATTTTAGTTGGACAAATTATCATGTTTTCCGGTTATTGCCTCATCGCAGTCCCTGGCTCAGAGTTGTGGGTTTCTGTCACGGCTTTGTTTGTTATCGCTTTGGGTAACGGTTTATTCAAAGGTAATTTGCAGGCGGTTGTTGGACAAATGTACGACAACGACAAATACCGCAAATTCCGTGATGGTGCCTTTATGATATTCTATATGGGTATCAACATCGGCGCTTTCTTCGCTCCTTTTGTTGCTAAAGGCATCAAAGGATATTGGTTGAGAACCAATGGTTACTTGGAAGATGGCAACTTACCATCCTTATGTCATCAATTGATCAATGGCAAACTGACCAACACCGACCAATTGCAAACGATGGCAAACGCCGTCATCATTCCCAACGGAGGAAAATCCGCTGCCGACCTTCATGTTTTTGCAACCGATTATATAAATGTGTTTTCAACAGGCTTCAACTATGCTTTCGCGATTGCCGCCGGCGCTATGATAGTTTCGTTGATCGTTTATTTAATTTTCAACAAACTTATTCCTGCCAAACAAAAAGAAGCTGTTGCTGAAACTGCTAAAAATGCTGATACCAAATCAGCCGTTACCTTAAGTAGTAATTTGAGAGCCGTTTTCATCTCATTAGGATTGATGATTGTTGTGGCTTTATTATTCCATTTGGCAGATTATTTCACCGACATCAAAGATATCAACTATCAATTAGGATTGGCAGTAGGTTTGTTTGTTGGTTTTGTCACCTTAGTGTTCCAACTTTCTACCAAAGACGAACGCCCACGTATTATGGCTTTGAGTTTGGTTTTTATGGTTGTAATATTCTTTTGGATGTCTTTCCATCAAAACGGGCTGACTTTATCCATGTTTGCACGTGATTATACCACTCAATTTGTTAGTCCTTTCACCAATTTGTTTTTCGATATTTGGTCTATTCTTTCTGTTATTGCTGCCATTGCAGGCTGTATCTTATTATTCTTTAATAAAAAAGCTATCGTTAAAGTATTGGGAGGCGTTGCATTTTTAGCCTTTGGATATTTATGCTATTACTTTGCTAGCAACAATCCTCCTCAGAATGCCATTTCACCTGAAGTATTTCAATCGTTCAACCCACTGTTCATCGTTGCGTTGACACCTTTGGTGATGGGCATTTTTGCTTGGCTGAACAAAAAAGGCAAAGAGCCTTCATCACCTCGCAAAATCGGCATCGGCATGTTTATAGCTGCAGCAGGATTTATCTTGATATTGATTGCATCCTTGAGTCTCATCGGCAGTTCTCCCAAAGATATGGCAGGTGCGGCTGTTGTGGAAGGTTCGAGAGTATCACCTTATTGGTTGATGAGTTCCTATTTAATTATGACCATCGCGGAATTATTCTTAAGCCCGATAGGTCTATCCTTTGTTTCGAAAGTTGCTCCTCCGCGTTTCCAAGGTTTGATGCAGGGCGGTTGGCTTTTGGCTACTGCCATCGGCAACAAATTTTTGTTTATCGGAAGTTTGATGTGGGGCAAAGTTGAGTTATATGCGCTTTGGGGAATTTTCATCATCTGTTGCATTTTGGCAGCCATCTTCATTTTCTCCATTATGAAAAGGCTCGAACGCGTTACCAAATAAAGATAATTATAGAAAAGAGGCTTACGAGCCTCTTTTTTTATTTTATTTGCTATTACAATTAAAAAATTGAGTAAGTTTGTCAAAAAAAATTCAATGAAAAAACAAATCTTCTTCCTCTTCTTACTTGCTTTAACCACAGCGGTTTTTGCACAATATCCGATTGGTCATCGTCAAATAACCTATCAAGATCCTGCACGTAGCAATCGCAGTATCCCCACCGAAATCTATTATCCGGCTGCAACTGCCGGAGAAAATGTAGCTGTTGCCACCGGAGAATTCCCTATTATTGCATTCGGACATGGTTTTTTGATGGTTTGGAGTAGCTACAGCAACTATTGGACTTCTATTGTTCCGAAAGGATACATAATGATTTTTCCTACTACCGAAGGAACGATGTCGCCCGTTCATGCTGATTTTGGAGCTGATTTGGCTTTTTTGATTAACACCCTAAAAGCCGAAAACATTAACAGCAGCTCACCTTTCTATCAGAAAATTGCCACAACCTCTGCCATAATGGGACATTCCATGGGAGGCGGATCGTCGTTTTTGGCTTGCGAAAACAACACAGTGCCAACTATAATGGTGACATTTGCCGCAGCAGTTACTACCCCATCTTCGGTGACAGCCGCAGCCAATATATCTATCCCAACGATAGTTTTTTCAGGGGATAATGATTGTGTGGCTCCCCCTGCAAGTCATCAAACCCTTATGTTTGACGCATTGACCACTAATTGCAAAATCTTCATCAATATCTTAGGTGGTGGGCATTGTTATTTTGCAAATACTGATACGTATTGCTCGCTTGGGGAACTTTCATGCGCACATCCAATAACAAGCGCTGACCAACATACCACTGTAACAAATTTATTGCTCCCACTTATTGATTATTATTTGAAATCTGATGCAACTGCCGGCACTAATTTCCTTGACACATTGACCACTTCCACTAAAATTACCTACATAAAAGATTGCGATATTAATCCTTCAGCCATCAATGAATTCAAAACCGATTATACATTAAATTTATATCCAAACCCATCTAGTGATTTAATACAAATAACTTATACAGCTTTTAGCAACAGCATCCTGACACTAAATGATATGACTGGCAGAACCCTGCTATCAAAGCATATTGAAAAGACATCAACTCCTCAAGTAGCAACCTTCGACATAAAGAACCTAAAGCAGGCTGTATATTTTATCAAACTACTCGATGAGCAAAATAATCAAAAAAACTTACGGTTTGTAAAGTTATAAGTTTCACCCTGCTTTCAATATAATAAAACCTTTCGGTAACAATTGTTGCCAGCCGTGTTTGGTTCTTGAAACGTATCGATAACAATTGTTGCTAGTCTTGTTTTGGTTTTGATACATATCCCTTACGGACGTAGGTTGCCTTGTTTTAGTGTAAATACATATCCCTTACGGACGTAGGTTGCCTTGTTTTGGTTTAAATACATATCCCTTACGGACATAGGTTGCCTTATTTTGGTTTAAATACATATCCCTTACGGACGTAGGTTGCCTTATTTTGGTTTTGATACATATCACATACGGACGTAGGTTGCCTTGTTTTGGTTTAGATACGTACCACTTACGGTTTATACCTGCCTTTTACAAGCAATTCATATTTTCACTATTTTTCTTTCCTTTTTATTTATCTTATTTAGAAGTTGAGTCAACTCCGATATTTCTTCTATTAAAAAAAATCCGTACATAATACACCTAAACACATATAGAATATTGAGTTACCTTACGAATAAAGAATTAACAATAAAAAAAATAATTTCTTGTTAAAGGATATTTTCATATTATTGCATTTTTTTTACACTTAATACTATTTTATTGCATATCTTTGTAGCAAGAATATTTTTCCTAAACTTAAAATAAATTCAATTATGAAAAAATTATTTACATTAGTTTTATGCCTGCTCGCACTCAATAGTGTATTCGGGCAATTGACCGGAATCAAAACCATTCCGGGTGATTATGCTAGCATAGCTGCTGCAGTAACAGATTTAAACACCCAAGGTGTGGGTTTTGGCGGAGTCACTTTTGACATTGCCGCCGCTTATACCGAAACCGCACCAACAGGTGGGTATGTTATCACCGCCACAGGTACCCCAACGGATCATATTATTTTTGAAAGAAGTGGTTCAGGTGCAAATCCATTAATTACCGCACCGTTGCTTGCTGCGGCAACTACCTATGATGGTGTAGTAAAAATTGCCGGCGGCGATTATATTACTTTCAATGCCATTGACATCGTAGAAAACCCCTCCAATACTGTCAATATGACCGACTGGGGTTATGCGCTTGTGAAAGCAAGCAATCTTGCCCCATTTAATGGTTGTCAATATGTTACCATTAAAAACTGTAATATTAGTTTAAACAAAGCTAACACAACAGCTATTGGTATTTATTCAGGCAACCACATTGCCACATCCACTACTTCGCTTACAATTACAGCAACAACAGATGCTACCAACAATTGTAAGTTTTTCAACAATACTATATCAAACGTTTATGGAGGTATTTCGATTGCTGGTTTTGCTGCAGCAACACCCTATACCTTATATGATATGAACAATGAAATCGGAGTTGGAGGTGCCAATACCATAACAAACTTAGGGGGAGCGGCTGTTTCTGTTAGAGCTATTTATGCCATCTACCAAAACGGGTTGAAAGTTGCCAACAACGTCGTAAACTCTTCTTTGAATGGATTGACCACAACGGGTTACGGTATTTTTATTTCCACGGGTACATCATCAAACTTAGATATATATAACAACACTATAGGATTTACATTTACTGCAGGGGCATACACAAGTACCATTAATGGGATAAATAATGCTATGGGAGGGACAGGAGTAGGCAATACGGTAAATATCTATAACAACACCGTTTCCAACTGCAACTTATCAACTGTTACTACCGGGGCTTTTGTTGGCATACTAAACAGTGCCAGTGCCGCAACCTTAAATATCTATGGAAACACAGTAATCGGAAACACTCTTGCAGGAACAGGCACTTTTACCGGTATTGACGGAGCCAGCCCAATCAATATAAACATGTATAGCAATAATGTTTATAATAATGTCAAAAACGGCACAGGAACGATGTATTGTACCCGTGCTAACACAGCAATCGTTAGTTTTCATGATAACAATATCTACACAAATTCAATTGTTTCTACAGGACCAGTCACCGCAAGTGAAATACTATATGGATATTATAACTTTGGCTCCCCAACTTTAGAAACAATTTACAATAACAATATTTATGGATTATCTGCAAGCGGAACAACAACATCCGTTGCTTCAATCGTAAGAGGTTTATATACGAACACAATTTCGACGGCTGTTAAAAATATATATTCAAATCAAATTTACAATTTAAGTATTTCTACTGTAGGTGGTGGTACTGTTGAAGGAATTTACCAGGCATTGGGTGCGCCTGCCAATATCTATAAGAATAAAATTTACAATCTAAGTGCATCTGCTGCAGGTGGTATAGTAAATGGTATGAATATAAGTACAGGCACCACTAATAATGTGTATAACAACCTCATTTCTGATTTAAGAGCACCGGCGGCTACCGGGTTAATTGCAGTAAATGGCATAAACATAGGAGGCGGAACCACAGCGAATTTGTATTATAATACTATTTATATAAACGCAACAAGTTCCTCTTTTACGACCTTTGGTACTTCAGGCATTTATGCGAACACAGCTCCAACTGTCAATTTACGAAACAATATTGTAGTGAACACTTCGATTTCGGTTGGCGCAACCGCTTACACCGTGGCTTACCGAAGAAGTTCAGCGACTTTAACCACCTATGCTGCCACTTCAAATAATAATGATTTTTATGCTGGAACACCTTCTTCATCTAACCTTATCTATTTTGATGGTGTCACGCCTTACCAAACATTAGCAGCCTATAAAGCATTGGTAACTCCTCGCGATGCTGCTTCTATTTCAGAAAATCCTAATTGGATAAGCACAACAGGTACTGACTTAACATTTTTACATATTAATACAACGATTCCTACCCAACTTGAAGGCGGTGGAGCACCTATTGCTACTTTTACGGATGACTATGATGGTGATATCAGAAATCTAACGACACCAGACATTGGTGCAGATGAATTTAATGGTTTAACTTTGGATATAACTCCACCTGTTATTTCTTATATTGCCTTATTAAACACATCCTCCACTTCTCCTCGTATTTTGACTGCAACCATAACAGATGCTAGCGGAATACCGCAATCAGGAGCAGGATTACCGATGCTTTATTGGAAAATCAACAGTGGAAGTTATATAGGTGTTCAAGGCATGTGGGTGAGTGGAAATTCTTACACTTTCACCTTTGGATCAGGTGTGATTTTTGGCGACGTTATTTCTTATTATATAGTTGCTCAAGATAACGTTGCTGCACCGAATATTGCAGTTTATCCAGCACCAGGAGCCGGTGGATTTACGGTTACTCCTCCAGCAGCAAGCACTCCTCCAACAACTCCAAGCATTTATGCCATTGTTGGAACCATCTGTGGAACTATCAATGTAGGATCTGCAGAACCTGCTCCATATAATACATTGACATCAGCAATAGCGGATTTCAATAATAAGGAAATGACTTGTGCGGTAACATTCTTGTTGACCGACGCCACGTATCCCACAGAAACGTTCCCAATTGTGATAAATGCAAATGGAGGCTCAAGCGCAGTTAATACATTGACGATTAAACCTGCAATTGGTGTTACACCAGCGATTACGGGGGCATCCACTGCATCCATGATTAAGATATTAAACAATTACACAAGTATTGACGGATCGAATGCTGTTGGCGGTACCTCGCGAGACCTTACTATTACCTATACGAGTGTGACCACTCCAGGCATTATAGCGATTAACTCAACAGGTATAGCACCAATAGTCAATGGTACAATAAAAAATTGTATTCTGATTAATGGAGCCAACACCAGCACTGCTGTTACAGTTACAGATGTTGCAGGTACTGCAGGATATTTTAACAACATCACCATTCAGAACAATAGCATCCAAAAAGCCTATATTGGTATTTATGCTTTCGCTAATGCTGTTGCAGGTAATGGCAGTGGCATGCTGATTACAGGTAATGATATGAATACTTCAGGTGTAAACGCTATTCGTTTGATGG
>CAIOJS010000247.1 GCA_903858655.1 uncultured bacterium
AACAGGATTGCCAAAGCAAGAAACTTTAATGAAGTTCAGAAACAAGAGTTAATTAAATGCGTTAAAACATTTACTGAAGAACCTCAATTTTTAATATTAGGTCAGGAAAGAGTAAATGTATTACTTTTGAACATTGAAATTGATAAGATTAAATAACCATACATAAAACCAAATATTATGAAAGCATCCATTAGATTAAAATTTTCACTGGGAATTTTTTTCCTTTTTATCATCATTGTTTTATTGTCAATATTTTCCGCTTATTTCGTAAACAAGCTGTCGAACAAAACTGCTGCGATTCTTAAGGAGAACCATTTATCGGTAATCTTTGCAAGGGATATGTCCGAAAACTTAACAAATATAAACATGGAAATCACCCGTGGGCTGTTATCCAATCAAACGCCGGACACTATGTTAATAAAGAAAGAGTTCGGCTTTTTCGAAAAGTCGCTAACACTTGAAAAAAATGATTTTACGGAACCTGGTGAAGACAAACTTGTAGCTTCCATTGATGCCAACTTCAATGATTATCGAAAATCTGTTTTACAATTTACAGAGCAGGCAAAACCTTTAGTTACCATACAGACTCTTCAAAAGAAATTCATTGATTTGTATGAGCAAGAAATGTTTTTATCACAAATGAACAGCAAAGCCATTGAAGCAAAAACCGAGGATGCCAAATTGACAGCAAATAGTGCCCTGAAGCAGATGACCATTCTGGCTACTTTATGTTTTATTATTACAGTGACTTTCACTTATAGCTTTGCATCTTACTTCAACACGAGATTTTTTCAATTATTCAATGGAATTAAAGAAATAGTCGCTAGCAATTTCGGACAGCGATTGCATTTCAACGGGACGGATGAGTTTCATGAAATTTCCTTGGTTTTTAATAAAATGGCAGAAAATTTAAGTAACATTAATAAGGGTTCTGGTTCTACAGTGGCAAAAGAGTTAAATAATGATGAAAGCGGCAATGATATTCAGGACATGAAAGAGATGCTTAATCGCTTAAAAAGCCTCGAAGAGCAAGCATCAGAATTAATTTCAAGGTTAGAAAATACTAATAGCAAATGAACATTATAGATGACAGACCCAACCCTGATGAACTTTTGGCTTCTTTAATCAATGAAGAAGAAAAAAGCAAAAAGGGAAAACTGAAAATATTTTTCGGCATGTGCGCCGGTGTGGGCAAAACCTACAACATGCTTAAAGCTGCTCAAACCGAAAAATCGAAAGGTAGTGACATAATCATTGGATATGTTGAAACGCATAACCGTGTTGAAACTGCTGAACTGGTGGAAGGTTTTGAATTGATACCGAGAAAAAAATTCGATTATAAATCCACCACTGTTCAGGATATGGATTTGGATGCTATTATTGCTCGCAAACCTCAGATTGTTATCGTAGATGAATTGGCTCATACAAATACGCCTGGCACCCGACATACCAAACGATACCAAGATGTTCTGGAGATTCTTGAAAACGGTATTAATGTTTATACTACTCTCAATGTCCAGCATCTTGAAAGCCGTTCAGAAACTGTGGCTCAAATCACTGGCATCATCGTTCGCGAAACTGTTCCTGATGAGATATTTGAAAACGCAGATGAAATTGAACTGATTGACCTTCCGCCTGAAGAATTGCTCGAAAGACTTGCTGAAGGCAAAGTTTATGCCCCTGAGAGGTCGCGGGAAGCTATCGAAAATTTTTTTCGTAAAGGCAACATAACCGCCTTGCGAGAAATGGCTTTGCGCATAGTAGCCGACAGAGTTGATAAGCAATTGCACGACTACTTGCAAAATAACCGGATTCGGGGTCCGTGGAAAACCGGTTTGCATCTGCTGGTGGCTATTAATTATCACCGCCAATCAACGCGGCTATTGCGATGGGCTAAAAATCTCTCTTATTCGATGGGCGCTCAAATCCAAGCAATTTATATCGAAACCGCCCACAAATTAACTACTAAGGAACATGAACAACTCAATAAAAATTTTAATCTGGCAAAACAGCTTAGCATAAAATTCCGCATCATTACCCATTCGGATATGGTGAAAGCTATTGTTGATTTTGCTCAGAAGGAAAACATTACTCATATTATTGTTGGAAAACCCAGAGTTA
This sequence comes from uncultured bacterium, assembly GCA_903858655.1. Lineage (GTDB taxonomy): Bacteria > Bacteroidota > Bacteroidia > Bacteroidales > CAIWKO01 > CAIWKO01. Next base: position 2,122 of record CAIOJS010000247.1, read on the forward strand.
GAAATCTGTATTCATTGTTGAGGCTCGGCAATTTTGTGAACAGGCTAATCCGCTATAGCGGAAACATAGATGTTTATATATTAGGCTCCGATGTTCATGCAAAGGATCGGTATAAAGATAGAGTCTCGCTGCCATCGTTTACTTCTAATATTCCCCAATACCTTACTACTTCGATCTTAGTGTTGTTATCCTCTTTTGCCTGCTATTGGGTAAATGATTTTGTCGGATACCAGGTAGTTTCCTTCGTGCTATTGTTTCTGATTTCCATGCTGGCGCTGTTTTATGGTACAGGACCGATTTTGGTAAGCGCTGCTTTAAGTGCCTTAATTTGGGATTATTTTTTTATACCGCCTCAATTCACTCTTCACGTTGAAAAAGCCGAAGATTTATTGATGCTGGCTATGTTCTTCATCATTGCATTACTCAACGGTATATTAACCTCCAAAGTTCGCCGGCAGGAAAAAAAGATTAGAGTCAGAGAGGAAAGAACTCATGCCCTGTATCAAATTGCCAAAGAACTTACGAATACTTCGGGAATGGAAGAAGTGACTGTTTTAGCTGAGAAATACGTACAAAAAAATTTCAATCTCGATAGCGCTTTTATTCTTAAGAACGAAGCAAATCAACTGGAGAATCAGGTTTTGCATGAAACAAAAATAAAATTATCTGAAAATGATTTAAGCATTGCAGCCTGGGTTTACAAAAACTCAGTGAAGGCTGGAAAATACACAGAAACATTACCTTCCGGCAATTTCACTTTTTATCCTCTAGCAGGAAATAATGCCAATATGGGAGTGATAGCGGTTGAACATAAAGCCATTTTTACACATGGTGAAGAACAATTCTGGGAAGCTTTTTTATCACTGATTTCCGGTAAATTTGAGCGCGAATTGTTGCGCAACGCAGCTAAAAAGACTCTCTTATTAAGCGAATCGGATAAGCTTTATAAAACCCTTTTTAATTCCATTTCTCACGAATTACGAATTCCTGTAACAACAATTATGGGTGCCTCCGACTCACTTTTAGCCCAGAATATCTCTGAAAAAAACAAGCTGAATCTGTATTCCGAAATTAGCATTGCATCGGTGAGGCTGAACCGGTTGATTGAAAATCTGCTGAATATGTCGCGGCTGGAAACGGGTCGTATTATGCCCCGTCCTGATTGGTGCGATGTGCACGATTTGGTCGCTCATGTAACAGCAACGCTTAAACAGGATTTGCTTCCGTTCAAACTTTCGGTGGTTATACCTTCTGATATGCCGTTGGTTTATATTGATTTCGGATTGATTGAACAGGTGCTGCACAATTTGATATTGAATGCTACGCAAAATGCGCCTCATAAAAGCAATATCAGGATAAAGATATTTAACGACAACGGTATGCTTATTTTCCAGGTAATGGACAGGGGCAAAGGTTTCCCTGAAGCCGACCTAACGGTAGTTTTCAACAAGTTTTATCGTGGTATGGATGCCAAGGCAGGTGGCACAGGGTTAGGATTGTCCATTGTAAAAGGTTTTGTTGAAGCTCTGCAGGGTAGTGTTGTTGCTGAAAACAGGCAAAATGGAGGGGCGATTTTTACGATTAAGATTCCACAAATGACTTGAGGATGAAGTTCAGAAGAAATTCCAACCTCTGTCGCACCTATCTTTTTTGGCTAAATGAAGCAAGAACCAAACCCAAAGAACCACTAAGAAGCGCCTCCAAAAACTTTTCATTTTTCATTTTTAATTTTTCATTTCTTTGGGCGCCCCCCTCCTGCGTCGGGTCAGGCTGGGAGTCTATCCCGATGCAGTCGGGGCTATTAGTCCTCGCGCCGCGAATAAGCGCCGCTGTGGGCTTGGAGTTTATCCCGATGAAGTCGGGACTTCCATCCTTGGCGCTCCTGCCAACGGGCTATCATCGGGACTCTTAATCATCATTTTCTTATATCCTCCATTATGCGAAGTATACGACCGTTATGCGAAGTTTGCGACCGTTATGCGAAATTTGCAACTTCGCATTCCTTAATGTGTAGTTTCCAACTACCACCTACAGTTCATTTCACATCTATAAACCCTCCAGCCCTGAAAGGGCATTATACATCAACGCAGGGTGAAGCCCTGCGAATCATATCACATCTACGAACTCCTTAGCCCTGAAAGGGCACAATAC
>CAIOJS010000248.1 GCA_903858655.1 uncultured bacterium
ATTAAGTGGAGGACTATCATTATAAATTATTGGAATTGTCTCTCCATATACATAAAAACAAATATCAAAAGAACTATTTGCTGTCCAACTTGAACCATCTGCAGAGTAAGAAAAATTACCAGATGCTCCAGGTGTTGTAGTCCTAGAACCTAACACAACTTTATTTGAAGATGTATCTCCTACAAAATATCCTATTGCAACATATCTTGTATTTGCACTTAATGTTATTCTATTTGATCCTGAAAAAGTAAAAGGAATAAGTTGGTATGAAGTGGTTAAATCAGAGGCTTCATAGGGGTCTGAAGTTGCTAAAACTGAACCTGTTGGTTTTTCACTTCCACTTGCACCAGTTAATTCATATACTTGAACCACCATATTGCCTGTTGGAGTAGATGTTTTTTTTAAATAAAAAACTACACTATCTAATATTATATCAATTCCTGAATTTCCAAAGGACTGTCCTTTATATGAATTGTTTAAATAAATAGCTAAGGTATCAGAATTTTTTTGACTTTCACTATAATTATCAATTAAAATACTCATAAAAATCTAGGTGAATATCTTATAATGACATCATAATTAACCGATGTTGCATTAAACGACAGTCTAATTCTTGGTTTTGCATTTACATTTAATGATGGAAATCGACCTGTATAATCGATACCTGAATTATTTATTTTTACTGATTTATTTTTACTATCAATCATCAACACATCACTATTTGCAAAATTTCCACCCGGCTTTGAAATAATAATAACTTCTCTCGTTGATTCATTTGAAAGAGTAATTAATGAAACTGATGACCCTGTATTTATAGTTAATTGAATCGCTGGATCCGAATCAATGCTACCTGACATCGTAATGACTGTATCTAAAAGAAGTGCCGTCTGCCCGGGTAATGATATCATCCCTGAAACTGTTGCATATCCAAATGGATCGGCACAGATAAATTTTATTTTATATGGCACACTTGTAATGCTATAAAATTCTTCCGGTAATTGTAAATCAGCCACTGTCGCATAATACCTGCGCGTACTATTTCCATAATCAATATCAAGTACCCCGGATGCATCTTTTAAATTAAGTTTCATCGTATCAATCAATCCAACTAATGTATTGCGATCTGATGCACTTAAAAGACCCTCAACATTAATCTCACGTTGTCCGTATTTTACATTCACAATAGTCAATCCATCTGCTCGAGCTTTTGTTTCTGTTTGAATTATTTTTGTAGGGATATTTGTATGCTGAATTATCTGCGTTCTGAAAGAACTATTTTGTAAAACATAACTATTGAATGAAATTGAAAATGGTGTGCTCATAATTGTTTAATCACTTGTATGCGCCTATGCTTGATAATTCATCACGCCTCGACATTGCGTCTTGTACCATTTGTACTATTGCTCTCAAATCAGAATCACTCCTAACACTCGGATTATTTATATTTATTGTAACATTTGATCCCATCGAAACTTTATCGTTCGGTGTAATATTTCCCCCGACATTTGGTGTAAATAATTCGGGTCCCTTTTCACCAACTAAATAACTTGAACCACTAAAAACAGGACCTCCTACTGCCTTGCCGGGTATTGGTTGCCCGTTCGGTGTTGGATAAGTGATTGTCGTAACTGGTTGATTATTTCTGGCCGCATTCATTCTTAAATAAGCTGCCGTTGCCGCATTCACTGATGCTGTAATTGCATCCATTGATATAATTTCTGCTTTTGCTGTTGCACCTCTTATTTTTACACTGGCCGCAAAAGTATCAGTCATTATTTTTTGATTACTTTGAAATACCACCAATGCATCAGTATCAGCTTTTTTCTGACTTTCATATTGTAAAATCATTGCATCAGTTTCTGCTTGTTTGTCTGCGATTTTTTGTTGCATTGTTTCATACGCAATCTGTAAAGCATTCTCACTGTCTTGTTTTTCTAAAAGTGCAAGTTGCGCATGATATTCTATTGCCAATGCTGACCCATCATTATATTGAG
>CAIOJS010000249.1 GCA_903858655.1 uncultured bacterium
ATTATATAAAACCATTCCTCTTGCAGAAAAAATTGTAGGTGTTGGCTTGAAAATCGCCGTCATTAAACCCAAATATGTCACGGATCAGGATTCCATCAACCTCGAATCGTTTAGTTTCCAGAAAGGAATTTACATAGAATACTACTCGAACAAAGAAATAGGCTTGAATTGGTTGTTAAAATAAGCTTGGTGTGCCCACTTCTGGGTTTTGCCACAAAGACATTAGGACTCAATGAACCTCAAAGAAGGAGAAAAAAAGATTTTATTCAGAAAATATTCTTACCTTCGTGCTTTATTTTGAATTTTTAAAATAGTCTAAAACAATTAAGCACTTAAAAATCAATAATAATCTAGTTTTCACTTATGGAACCTAATCCTCCTATACCAATTGAAATGTATTACACCTTCACCTGTCCCAATTGCAAGATAATGAGCCGCATGTTGGACGAGATATTACCCAAATTCGGTGATAAATTCGTGGTTCACAAACATCATGCTAACGCGCCCCTGAATATGATACGCACGATGAAACTGGGAATTCACGCGGTACCTGCACTTTTGATTGATCATAAAGTGGTATATCGTTCCGTCCCCAAAAAAGAAGATTTGATTGCAAAACTTTGTAGCTATTAACCAAAAAACAAATATAATCATGGAACAAAAGAAAAAACTTCGTTGCCCCATCGGTATCCCGGCGGCCATGTTATGCGCGATTATCGGCATCATCGGCATTGTTGTAAACAGTATTACCTTCAATTGGTTTGAATTGATCACATCCATTGCATTGTTACTACTGGCGATGCCGTTTGTACGCATCATTATGATGGTACATTCGGCAAATGACCGCTTAGACGAGCTTGAAAGCAAAATGCAGAAGTAGAAAATCTGCGGAAACAAAAAAGGCTTACCTTGATGGATAAGCCTTTTTTTATAGATAGGATGATAGTTTTATTGATTAGTTGTTTTAAAAAAGAAAAATGGTTCTCACAATGAGATTCTTAGTCTTCAACGATTTTTTTTGTGCTGTTCCAATAAATAAGATAGAGCAAAGCGACACATAAAACAGGCAAAATGAAAATTAAAAAGAACATAATATTTGTTGGATTGATGATGAAAAACAACAAAGCTCCAAATGCTATTATGCAAGCGCCCAAGAGTGGACGGAACCATACAATAATATAACCAATAAGATAGGTGACGAAAAATCCTGTTGGGTTATCATACCAATTCATAAGGTCTCCGGGCATCAAACTCAGATGATCCACAGTTCCGAACAGCTTGGGTCCAAAAGCAGATAGCATAAAAATTGTGATGAGCCCGCCGTAAATCTTGGTAATAATGCCTAAAACAATTTTTTTCTTCATTCTTTTTGTGTTTAGTGAGTAAATTGTGTGAATTATGGTGGAGGGTGTTTAATGTGCCTATTTATTTTCAAGAAATAGCCCCAATGCGGAATCAGCAACTAAAATTTTGCAACTTTTTCAGCACAACTCCAAACTCCGAACTATGAACTCTGAACTTTTTTACAACTCTCTTCTGATTATCATAGCCGTTGAAACGCCGCCGCCGCCACATATAGAAGCAACAGCAAACGTTTTATCCAAACGTTTGAGGGCATAATAACCGGTAACGAGTATGCGCGCGCCGCTGATGCCCGTGGGATGACCGAGTGCAATCGCGCCACCGTTCACATTGAGCTTTTCCATAGGGATGTTCAGCGTTTTTTGATTGGAAAGCACCTGAACCGCAAAAGCTTCATTGATTTCCACAATATCCATGTCGTCCAAAGTCATACCCACCTTCTTCAAAGCAGCGGGAATGGCGTAGGAGGGACCTTCGCCCATCGTGGAAGGAGAAATTGCTATCTGTGCATAAGAAACAAGTGAGAAAAGCGGCGTTAAACCCAACTCTGTTGCCTTAGCACGACACATGACAACCATTGCAGTGGCGCCATCGCTCAATCCACACGAGTTTCCGGCAGTTACGGAGCCGTTTTCTTTGCGGAAAGCGGGCTTAATTTTAGCCATGTCCTCCAAAGTGACAGTGGTACGTATCGTTTCGTCTTTTATAAATAGGGTAGGAGGCGCATTGCGTGCCCCGGGAATCTCTATCCCCACAATTTCGTCATCGAACCATCCATTTTTTTGCGCTGCGGCAGCCTTTAGATGACTGTTCATGGCATAAATATCTTGTTCCTCGCGTGGTATTTTGTATTTGTCGAACAAATTTTCAGCGGTCTCGCCCATTCCTAGACCGATAAGAGGGTCAACACTGTCGCTCCAGCCGTCTTCAAGAATTTTATTGCCCATTTTAAAACCTTCCCAGCGAACATTTTTCAACAAATAGGGGATGGAACTCATACTATCGAAGCCGCCCACCATCATAACGTCCGCTTCACCCAATCGGATGCTCTGCGATGCCATAGCAACGGATCTCATTCCCGATGGACAAGCCATATTGAGAGTGATTACAGGCGTTTCCATCGCCACGCCGCCCTTAACAGAAGCGGTACGGGCAGGATTCGGACCATTTCCGGCTTGTCTGCAACTACCAAGGATCACGTCATCAATTTGGGAGCCGTTGAGTGAAGCACGTCGCAGCGCTTCTTTAATAACTGTGGCACCCAAATCATAGGAAGGGATGCTTTTTAGCGTTCCGCCAAACTTGCCCATGGCAGTTCGGCACGCTGAAACAATAACAATGTCGTTCAAATTCATAATTCTATTTTAATTTTTAGGCAAAAGCCTGTTAGTTTTTGTTTTAATAAGCTTATTGATAAAGAAACGTTTGTTTAGTGCCAATGCAAGTTAATTAATTCTAGAAATTATATCACTGCACACATCATCAACAACCTTCTACTTGAAACATGAAACGTGAAATCTGGAACTTTCAACCTGAAACCTGCAACATTCAAACTAAATATACTGCCCGCCATCCACTTTAATAATTTCCCCTGTGATATGTCGCGCTAATTCACTTGCCAAAAAGGCTACGGCATTGGCTATGTCTTCAGGATCGCCGATTCTTCCAATAATAATGTCGGCGAGAGCTTGAGTACGGACGCTTTCATCAGCATTTTTCATCATTTCGGTTTCAATAAGTCCCGGTGCGATAGCATTTACGTTCACATTATACTTGCCAAGTTCCTTTGCCAAAGCTTTTGTCATGCCGATGATACCGGCTTTCGACGCGGAATAATTTACCTGACCGAATTTACCCCGCAAACCATTGATGGAAGTAATATTGATGATCTTTCCCGACTTTTGGTCGCGCATAAAAGGCGAAACGGCACGCACATAATTGAAATAACCTTTCAAATTTATGTTGATAACGCTGTCCCATTGCTCTTCGGTCATCTTCCAAATAACGCCGTCCCAGTTGATGCCTGCATTGTTGACCAAAATATCAATTTTGCCATACTTCGCCACCACAGCTTGCACCATTTTTTCAGCATCGGCAAACACCGAAGTGTCGGCTTGCACCAAAAAACCTTTTCCGCCAGCCTTTTCAATAGCAGCAATAACTGCTTCGGCTTCTTCTTGGTGTTTTCTGTAATTGATAGCCACGTTTGCACCGCATTCGGCAAGCTTAATGGCAATAGCAGCGCCTATTCCAACGCTTCCGCCGGTCACTATGGCAGTCTTTCCCGCCAAATCCATAGAAATATTTTTCATGTTGTTATATAATATAAGGTATTAATTGTTTTTTTCCTTCAATTCGTTAATAGCTTCGAGCACGCGTTGTGGTGTGATGGGCAATTTGTAGATACGAGCTCCTATTGCATCAGCAATTGCATTGGCTAATGCCCCCAAAATGGGCAATGTGGCGCCTTCGCCCACCTCTTTGGCACCATAAGGTCCCGCAGGTTCAAAACTATCCACGATGGTAGAATGTATTTCGGGCATATCAGCAGTTGTGGCGATGATATAATTATGTAAATCGGCATTTAACATCTTTCCGTCCTTGTCGAACACTTCGTTTTCATACAGAACTTCACTCATTCCCATCAATACAGCACCTTCAGCTTGCCCTTCCACCAATAATGGGTTCACGGCAGTGCCACAATCGTGCGCATCCCAAAAATTCAACACCTTCACTTTCCCTGTTTCCATGTCCACATCCACTTCACAAATGGTTGCTGAAAAAGAATAAGCCGGTGAAGTGCCCACGGCAGCGCCTTTGTAACTTCCTCCCAATCCTTCAGGTGGGGAATAGTGTCCTCTGCCGACGAGAGGTCCTTTTTTAGAGAAAAACTCAAAGGCAACATCTTCCCAATGGACATATTTTTCAGGATTTTCTTTGATATAGAATCTGTTTTCCTTCGCGTCAATAGTATTTACATCGCAATGTAACATAGAAGCCGCGATTGGCAGCAATTGAGTCTTGATATCTTCCCCTGCCATCTTCGATGCGTTGCCTCCCATCAAGGTTACGCGACTGGAATATGCCCCAAAACCAATTGGAGTGATGTCGCTATCCGCAGAAATGACATTAATTCTGTTGAAAGATATGCCCAATGCCTCACAAGCAGCCATTGCCAAAACGGTATCGCTGCCTTGTCCTATATCAGCATCCCCGATAAGCAAAACTGCCTTGCTTCCATCCTCTTGAATCTTGATAATTGCAGAAGAATGAGGGAATTTGGAACGATAAATAGGGTATCCTGCACCGGAAACGAACCCGCCACAACCAATGCCGATGCCTCTTCCTTTTGGAAGCTTGCCTTTTTTCTCATTCCATCCCGAATTTTCTCTAACTTTCTCAATACATGCCGTGAGTTCGCACGAATTTATATCCAAATCATTACATGTATGATAATTGGGCTCCATTGCGTTCTTCAATCGGATGTCAATGGAATCCATACCGATATCATTTGCAATTAAAGTGAGTAATGATTCAAAAGCAAACCTCGGATGCGGACATCCGTGCCCTCTGAATGCACCACATGGAGGCAAATTTGTGTTTACACGATATCCATCGTACTTATAGTTGGGGAATTTATACAATGTAGCAAGCATCGAACCTGCATAATAGGTCGAAACAATACCGAAACTAGAGTAAGCGCCCCCTTCGAGGATAGCTTGTTGCTTTACGGCAGTGATCGTGCCATCTTTCTTCACACCTATTTTTAAATCTATAATCTGTTTGTGACGTCCACGTCCATATAAATACATTTCTTCGCGAGAGAAGCGCATCTTTACAGCTTGTCCGGTCTTTCGGGCAAGGAAAATAGACATAATCTCTATCGTTGTGGTAGCAGCTTTGGCACCAAATCCCCCACCAACGTTCGTCATTATAACGCGGACGTTCCCTTGTAGAATATTTAGGATTCTTGCCAACTGATGATGGACATAGTGCACCACTTGTGTACTTGTGTACAAAGTAACCTTCCCATGTCTGTCCCATTCTGCAATAGAACAGTGAGGTTCCATAGGGTTTTGGTATGTGCGATTGCCTTCAAAACGTTCTTCACGTATATAGTCAGCCTCCGCAAAGCCTTTTTCTATATCCCCAAAGTGATGGTCAACATGGGTGTTGATGTTGTTTTCATATTTATCAGCAAAGAGACGTGGCGCACCGTCTTTCATCGCCTCAATCGGGTCAAAGACGGCAGGCAACTCTTTATATTCTACTTTTATAAGTTCCAAAGCTTTGTAGCAGGTCTCTTCATCCACGGCAGCGACGGCTGCAATAACATCACCCACGTAGCGAACCTTTCCTTTAGCCAAAATGTATTCATCATAACGTGCCGGAGACGTTCCCCAAGTGGCATCGGGTACGTCGGCACCCGTCATAATGGCTTTTACGCCCGGAAGTTTTAGTGCTTCGCTCGTATCCACAGATAAAAGGTTAGCATGTGCTTTTGTGGAGAGCAATAATTTTCCGTACAGCATATTCGGCAAGGAAATGTCGTCCGTAAAAAGCGCGCGTCCGGTGGATTTGTCAGGAGAATCTATCTTTGCAAGCCTTTTTCCCACTACTGACAAATTCATGGCAGACTTCTGCGGCATAAATTCCAACTCTTTGGGCGTAACACCATTCAAATAATCCTTTGCAGTCTCTACCGCTTCAATGATTTTGGTGTATCCAGTGCAACGGCATAGGTTTCCGCTTAGTTGTTTCTTTATTTCTTCTGTGGTAGGGTTAGGATTGTTGTCGAGGATAGACTTAGTACGCATAATCATGCCGGGTGTGCAGTATCCGCATTGTATGCCGCCCTTTTCGATGAAGGCGCTTTGGATAGGATGCAACTCATCGCCATTTGCCAAGCCTTCGATGGTTTCAATCTTCTTGCCATCGGCTTCAATTGCCAGCACCAAGCATGAATTCACTGCCTTTCCGTCCATAATGATGGTGCATGCGCCACAATCTCCTAGCTCGCAACCTTTTTTTGTGCCTGTCAATTTCAACTCTTCTCTCAAAAAATCTAATAGTGTGATATTAGGTTTTATGGCGACTTCGTAATGATTGCCGTTTACATCTATATTGATAATTTTCTTCATATAAAAATACTTTTTTTGAATGCTTCTTTCTATTATTTACTTGATGCCACAGCTTTTTCGATGGCTCGTTTGGTGAGAACACTCAGAATTTGTTTCCGATACTTGGCTCCCCCTCTGATATCATCAATCGGAATTGAATCGTCGGCTGCTGCGTCACCGGCTTGGTCGAGAATTTCTGAAGGTAGGGTGAGTTCTTGTACTGTTTTCCCGATAATTAGGCATGTAGCTTTGCCGCTTATCAAGGGAGTGGGGGCAACCGCGCCAATAACGACGGATGCGTTTACACATTGGTTGTTTTTAATCAAAACCATGACCGCCACCGACACCACAGACACCGCCGCAGCTTCGCGCAAGCCAAACTTCTCATAATGCAAGCCTGTTCCCGCTTCCGGAATGGGGATAATTACTTTAGTAAGGATTTCCCCTTTGGATAATTTGACGATTTTGTTAAACACAAAGAAGTCTTTTAAGGGAAGAACCCTGATTCCGCTTGCACCAACAATCTCAATACTTGCATCGAGGGCAATCAGTAGGGGAGCAGAGTCGCAACAAGCAGCGCCGGTGCATAAATTGCCACCTATAGTGCCCGCATTTCTAACTTGATCGGACCCCACTTTCGACAGGGCATCCGCCAAAGCAGGAAGTTTGCTCAGGATCAAAGGAGAAAAAATAATATCATTGTGAATTACGCCTGCACCTATAATTATATGGTGGTTTTCTTCTTTGATAAACTTCAATTCATCAATACTCGTAATCGAAATTATATTTTTATGATGACGCAAACCTTTTTTTATCTCTACTAAAAGGTCGGTGCCGCCTGCTAATATAGCAGCATCGTCTTGCGTATTGAAAAGATGGATGGCTTCTTTTAGCGTGTCGGGCTTATGATATTTAAATTCGGAAATATACATTATATTATATGTTTAAAAAGTAATTTGAAAAAGGATTAGGAGAAAGCACTCTCGCCCGTGATATCCATACCGGTGATCAGTAGATGCACGTCATGCGTTCCTTCGTAAGTGATGACCGATTCTAAGTTCATCATGTGGCGCATCATTGGAAAATCGCCTGTGATACCCATGGCGCCCAATATCTGTCTTGATTCGCGGGCAGTGTCTAATGCCATTTTCACGTTGTTTCTTTTTGCCATGGATATCTGTGCAGGGGTGGCACGGTTTTCATTTCGTAATACGCCTAAGCGCCATGCCAAGAACTGTGCTTTTGTTATTTCGGTGAGGATTTCTGCAAGTTTCTTCTGTGTTAATTGAAACGCGGCTATCGGCTTTTTGAATTGAATACGCTCTTTTGAATATTTTAATGCCACATCATAACAATCCATTGCCGCACCAATTACGCCCCAAGCTATTCCAAATCTCGCGGAGTTCAAACACATCATCGGACCTTTCAAGCCTTGCACGTTGGGCAACATATTTTCTTTCGGGATGACCACATCGTCGAAAACCATCTCCCCGGTGAAGGAAGCTCTGAGCGACCATTTCTTCAAAGTCTCGGGAGTTGTGAATCCTTTCATGCCCCGTTCCACTATCATACCTCTGACAATTGCATTTTCGTCCTTCGCCCACACCACACCCATGTCCGCAATGGGCGAATTGGTGATCCACATCTTAGCACCATTCAAAATATAATGATCGCCTTTGTCAACAATTCTAGTTATCATGCTTCCCGGGTCGGATCCGTGGTTGGGTTCTGTCAAACCAAAGCATCCTACCAATTCGCCTGTGGCAAGTTTGGGCAGATACTTCATGCGTTGCTCTTCGGTGCCAAAACTATAGATAGGATACATCACCAAAGAGGTTTGGACGGACGCCATCGAACGAATACCCGAGTCACCGCGCTCTAATTCTTGCATAATTAATCCATAAGCGATGTGATCCATGCCGGCGCCGCCATACTTTTGAGGGATATAAGGTCCAAAAGCACCCATCTCGCCAAGCTCTTTTATCAAGTGCCTTGGAAATGTATGATTTTGGCAAGCATCATCTATTATAGGTATCACCGAACGGTTTACCCAGTCTCTGATAGAACCTCTAACCAGTTTATGTTCATCCGAAAAGAGCTCATCTAGTAAGAAATAGTCGGGGGCATTGTAATTAATTGTAGCCATGGTAAAGTTTTAGTTTTTAATTTCACTGCAAAGATACCATTAATATAGACAAAAATCACACAATTGACAAAGGTCAATGCTAATTGATGCGATTTAGCCCTATTTTTTTGTTGATAAAAACTTTTTGAATAATATTCATATTTCTTTAGTGGATTTAATTTATTTTTTTTATCTTTGTCGTCCCAAATTTTTTCATAGGATTTGATTCGAAAAATAATTGTAAAGCAATAAACTTAATACTTTTAACCATGAATTTTGAATATACAGAAGAACAGAAAATGATCCAGCAAGCTGCAAAAGACTTTGCTGAGAGAGAATTATTAGGCGATGTGATTGAAAGAGACGAGAAATCGGAATTTCCCACAGAGCATATAAAGAAACTAGCGGAGCTAGGTTTTTTAGGCATGATGACCGATCCGAAGTATAACGGAGGTGGCATGGACACGATTTCTTATGTGTTGGCGATGGAGGAAATATCAAAAATTGATTCCTCAGTAGCAGTGGTGATGTCGGTTTGCAATTCGCTTGTGAATTGGGGTATTGAAACCTACGGAACCGAAGAACAAAAGCAAAAATATCTTCGTCCGTTGGCAAGCGGCATGAAGATTGGCGCGTTTTTGTTGTCGGAACCCGAAGCAGGGTCAGATGCGACTTCGCAACGCACTACAGCAGAAGATAAAGGTGACTATTATTTGGTGAACGGCACTAAGAATTGGATCACAAATGGCAATTCAGCTTCAACATATATCGTGATTGCACAAACACATCCTGAGAAAAAACATAAAGGTATCAATGCATTAATCATAGATAAAGATTCTCCCGGAATTACCTTAGGACCTCACGAAAATAAGATGGGAATGCGTAGCTCGGACACCCATTCTGTTATGTTTAATGATGTGAAAGTTCCAAAGGAAAACAGATTGGGCGACGATGGGTTCGGATTTTCTTTTGCGATGAAGACCTTAGAGGGTGGACGTATCGGAATTGCTGCTCAGGCGTTGGGCATTGCATCGGGGGCATTCGAACGCGCGCTGAAATATTCCTTAGAACGCAAAGCTTTTGGCACAGAAATCTTCAATCATCAACATGTAGCATTCAAATTATCGGATATGGCTGTAATGATTGAGAACGGACGGAATCTTTGCCTCAAAGCTGCTTGGTTGAAAGACCAACATTTACCGTATGGTGTGGCAAGTGCGATGGCGAAGCAGTATTGTGCCGACATGGCAATGCATATTACCACCGAAGCTGTTCAGATTCATGGCGGATATGGCTATGTGAAAGAATATCATGTGGAACGTTTGATGCGGGAAGCCAAATTGACACAGATATATGAAGGTACTTCTGAGATTCAGAAGATCGTTATTTCGCGTTCACTCCTTAAATAACTCAATTATAAACTAAATTTTAAACGTAACACCTAGCAAATTATGAAAATTCTTATTTGTATTAGTAATGTTCCTGACACGACTACAAAAATCAAGTTCGTAAACAACAATACGGCTTTCGACAATGCAGGCGTACAATGGATTATTAACCCATGGGATGAATTAGCCCTGACGAGAGCCTTAGATATTAAGGATGCTCAGCCCGGCACAATAGATAACATCACCGTGGTGAATGTTGGTTTGGCAGACACAGAGCCAACCATCAGAAAAGCCTTGGCGATTGGTGCCGACGGTGCAATTCGCGTCAACGCAGAGCCAAAAGACACCTTTTTTGTAGCAAGTCAGATTGCCGAAATCGTTCGCAAGGATGCTTTTGATATTGTTATCTGTGGCATTGAATCGAGCGACTATAATGGTGCTGCTTTGGGTGGCATGTTATCAGAAATGTTGGGTATTCCTTCTGTTTCTGCGGTCTCGCATTTGGAAATCACCAATGGCGCCGTTGAATTGAAACGCGAAATTGATGGCGGACAAGAAACCGTACTTACACAATTGCCTTTTATTGCAGTTATCCAAAAAGGTATTGCTAAAGATCCACGTATTCCTTCGATGCGAGGCATTATGTCGGCAAAAGGAAAGCCCCTACAAGTGGTGGAACCTACTGCTGTGGATAGTTTGACCGAGTTTATCGGATTTGAATTACCAAAACCTAAAGCTGCTTGCCGCAAAATTGATGCGGAAAACGTGAAGGAATTAGTGGATTTATTACATAATGAAGCCAAATTAATATAAATGGTATTTAGGCTTTAGACTTTTAGACTCTAGGCTTTAAAACTTTATTCAATTAGACTTAAAATTAAAAAATAAGGAAATGAGAGATCATACGAAACTAATAGCGTTTAAATTTGCTGACGATTTGGCTGTTTATACCTATCAAGTTACTAAAAATTTCCCCAAAGAAGAGATTTATGGTTTAACTTCTCAGATGAGAAGGGCAGCAGTTTCTGTGCCATCGAATATAGTTGAAGGTTGTATGCGTGAAAGTCAAACCGAATACCTTAGATTTCTTGAAATTGCTTTTGGTTCGTTAAAAGAATTGCATTATCAATTTACTTTATCAGCCAAATTGGGCTTCATCAAGGAATCAGAATTAAATGAAAATGAA
>CAIOJS010000250.1 GCA_903858655.1 uncultured bacterium
AGAACCAAAAAAAGAAAGATGTCGATCCGAGAATAACTCTCCGAGTTATTACCCGTCTCAACATCAAGACAATAACAACATCATTAACTTTTCTGTCCTAACAAAGGGGAGTACTTTAGAGAATACTCGCCGGTTTCTATTCGCAACAAGGTGTCACACAACAAAGCAATCTTTGAATTTCTTTTTATTTCAAGTTCAGTTTGTTCGTACTTCTTCTGATAAAATTCCGAATCCAATCTTCCCGATTTTATGAATGATTCTTTATAACTTTTTACGTTCACACCGTCGATACTGGGTTCAAAGTCTTTTAAGCCGATAGTTTCTAACAGTAGTGTTTCGGCAGCTTTGTAAACTTTTTGTGATTCTAAAAAAACTTCTTCAGACAGTTCAATTATAGAACCTATTTCTTTTTCAATTCTAATACGAGGAACGTCTATGATTTTCAGATATGCCGTTGTTAAAGTACTTTGTCCCGTTCCGCCAGTTTCTCCGCGTGCAATTATTTTTGTACCAAATTTAGATAAGATGAAAGCATTTACATACCCAGTATTAATATTTTTAGGACGAATAATCCCAATATTCCTGCTAAAAATAGCTTTTCGGCCGTCTGTAACATATCCAATTTTCCCAATGGATCCCTTTCCTTTAAGCGTTATTAAAGTATCACCATATTTTATTTGAAATCTCCTCCAATTAATATATTCATCTTCAGAAAGGTTGTCGGCATTTTCATAGGTAACTCTCCCATTACTAATATTTCTTCCAGTTAAGCAAGGAATTCCTTCATCTTCCAGAAAAATAGGATTTGGCCCTTGTGTTATCCATTTTGTCAGGATTTCAAGCTTTTGACACGTTTTCCTATAAAGTGTTTTATAAACTTCCAAATATTCTTTTTTAAAAAATTCGCTATCAAGTCTTAAGGTTGGATTATCGAATCCAATTTCTTTAAACTCTTTAACTGTGATTTCAAGCCCTTCCAACATTGCCTTGTACCTTGCTTCGTTGAAAGGGCTACTTAAAAAAAACTTAGGCGCTCCTTTTTGGCAAATTCGGAAAAGGCTTCAGCAATGCCATCTTTGGTTAGTCCGTCATGGTTAAAGAGGTCGTGCTTTACAATCAGGTGACCGTGGGTATCCAACACATATTCATCGAGGTTCACCGAGGAGTCTAGCCATTGCAGCTTCGGCTCTTTCAGCTCCAATTCGCCCTGCACAGGCTCTGGCACAGTGGGTTTCACCTTGTAAAAATTGGGCAAATCCCGTTTCCGGATGTATATTTTTTCGCCGCTGTTGTCTTTGCTTGGCTCCTGCATGGTGGCAAAGAAGATGGGATAATCATCAACCTTCGGGCAAAGCCTATCATCCCATTTTTGCACCAGTAGAACGCTGGTTTTAGTGCCTGTATGAGGTTTGAACACGTTTCCATGCAGACCTACCACACCCAGGATGCGGCAGCGTTCCGCGATGAATTCACGAATTTGTTTGTCGCTGCTGTTGTTAAAACGTCCTTGTGGCAATACAATCGCCATACGCCCTCCGGGCTTTAGAAAATCCAGGTTGCGCTCGATAAACAGGATGTCGCGTCCCACGGCAGTCTGGTATTTGCCCGCCGCGTTTTTACCTAGTTCGTATTTCGAGATAATTCTACTCTCTTTGATGTCTCCCGCAAAAGGTGGATTGGCCATAAGCAGGTCGAATCCGAAATCGCGGTTGCTGTTTTTGTCTTGTCTAAGTTTCTTCAGCTCCTTCCAGCCTCCGTAGTAGGTGTCTTTCCAATCGTCGTCGTCCAATTTTTCTTCCCAACGCTCCCAATCCAGAGTGTTCAGGTGCAGTATATTGGTCTGTCCATCGCCGGCAATCAGATTCAGAGTACGGGCCACGCGCACGGTTTTTTCATCGAAATCGATAGCAAATACCTTATCGTTTACATAGTCGGTGCATCGGGGCGGTTTTTGTTCTAATGTAAACAGGTGGCTCTTGTTCAAACCCTCTTCCTTCATGATTTGTTCCCATACGTGAAAGATGGTATGAACGGGGAAACCACAACTACCGGCTGCCGTGTCGATCATCGTCTCATTCTCTTTGGGATTGAGCATCTTAACACACATGTCGATCACATAACGTGGGGTGAAGTATTGTCCTTTTTCGCCTTTGCTGCTTTTGCCGATCAGGTATTCGAATGCATCATCTACGACATCCAGGTTACTATTGAAGAGCTTAACATCCTGCAGAGATGAGATACAAACCGAAAGGTGCGAGGTGGTCAATTCAATTTTGGCATCGTCAGAAAATACTCCCGACCACTTCTTTTTGGCACGGTTGAAGATGTTTTGAATTTTCTCTTTGAGTTCGGTTTCGGTATCACCATAATTACGGAATTCGAGGAAGCGTTTTTTATCGCGCCCCGATTCCATTTCGTCAAATAATTTGGTAAATATCAGTTTAAAAAGCTCTTCGAACGCATCCACACCGGCGCCTGCCAATACCTCGTTTTCCATCTCGAGGATCAGATCTTTCAACGATTTGCGCTCGGTGACTAGTTTATCTTTGCCTATAAGGTCGTCAATCGTCCATCGTTCCGAAAGGATATCCGACAGTTTTTCGGTCGCTCTCGGAATGGCTGGTAAATCCTCGAAATAATTGGGGTCTTTTCGGTGGTAAAAGGAGATGGAATCGCCGTTCGACCAAACACCGATTGGTGCACCTGTGGCATTACAATAACCTCTCAACTGTTCCTTTCCTTCTTTTAATTTCGGCTTCTTCAGCTCGATCAAAATATAGGGGGCCCGCTTGTTGTCTTTGTCAAAAATGACAATATCCGCCCGTTTCTTTTCTATACCAAATGAAACAGGATATTCCAGTTCCATTCGCGAAGGGTGGTATCCATAATGATCCATCAGAATCTGCAAATACAACTGCCGGATGGTCTCTTCAGGGGTAAGTTTGACTTCCTTGTTGCGAACCAAACAGTTGATATAAGGTACTAATCCACCCTTACTGTCAGCGTGTTTAATAATTCGTTTCTCGAGATTATCAATTTCAACGAGGTTGAATTGGGTTAGTTTGTAATAGGAATCTTTAAGGATTTCGGCTAAAGTCATGTGATAAAAATTTTGGTAACTATATATCAGATGGGACTAACATAGCATAGAATTTAATGAACCAAAGCGAAGTATTTTATAACTAGCAAAAAAAGAGGTATTTACTTTTTGTCCTGCTTTTTCTTTTTCGGCTTCAAGTTGTCTTTTATGGACACTTTTAAAACATTCTCAAACGATCCCTGAATTTTCAATTTTTGATCCTTTTCGAACATATTCATTTGAAAAAGAATTATTTTATAGGAAAAGTTATGAACATATTTATGAACAATTGCTAAGTCTAATTATATCTAAAGTGTTGTTATATAACGATTTTAAATATTCTTCTAATTTAGTTCTATTGTGTCTTTTGTTTTGTCCTCTAAATAAGTTTATTTTTCGTCTTTAATTCATCGTTTATTCAGTTATTTATTTTTACATTTGATGCGAAATACAAAAAGGTTGCCCGACCTCGTAAATCGACAACCTTTCATTGAAGGATCGGACGTAGTTTATACAGTTAAAACATCACCCTGATATGGTGTAGAATTAAGGTGCAATTCCTTAACGTCCGTTCATTCTTGCAAATATAATGGGAAAATGATATAATGCAATAAAAGATCTGTGTTAATTAATAAAATTATTCTGTTATGAGAGAAATTATTTTTAAAAGTACAATTGATGATCTTGCCCTATTTCGTCAAATAGGAGCATTGGAGGCTCTTAGGGATAGTTTGAAGGAAAGCTATGATTATGTTGTTGAAGTTCTTAATTCATTTAATTCTCCTATTACCTTAACACAAAAAGTTTCCACATCTCAAGTTGCCCCCCCCCCCC
>CAIOJS010000251.1 GCA_903858655.1 uncultured bacterium
CGATTCTTTCTTTAAATTAATAGGAAAATATGCGTATGGGGTTAAAAATAGCTCATTAGGATTTTAATCCTAATGAGCTTTTAATAATTTAGAAGAAGTGAAGATTAATTGTTTGGAGCACCATTATCTATCCAACAAACAACCGCGTTTTTTTGAGCAGTAGTTAAAGACCCATTTTTTGGCATACTACCTGAAACAATCATGCTTCGAATAGAAGAAGCATCGCCAGAAATGCCTGCATAGTTCGAAAATTTTGAATGGCAACCGGCACAATTGCCGTTCACAACAGGGAAAACATCAGTAGCAAATGACTTTGCTGCTCCACTACAATCAGGGGTGTACGAGTTAGAAGTTGTAGTTTTTTTGCACGAGCTTAATAAAGCTGTACATAGAAGGACAAAAATTAGTTTTTTCATGGTTAGTCTTTTATTGAAAAACGAATGATTAGTTATTTTAGTATTGAAATTACTGTTTAATCATTTAAAATATGTTAAAAATTAATTCATAATTTGAGTGTATAAATCGTAGAAGTTATTAGTGAATTCGTTCTTGAACATAAATATGTTAAAAAAAAAAGCAAAACAATGCTGTTTATATTTATTTTTTGCTTTAATTTGCGTTTTAATCTATTTATCATGTCGCAAACAAAATATATTTTCGTGACGGGCGGAGTTACCTCATCATTAGGTAAGGGAATCATTTCTGCTTCTTTGGCTAAACTGCTGCAAGCACGCGGCTTTGCTGTTACTATTCAAAAGTTCGATCCCTATATCAATATTGATCCGGGTACACTTAATCCTTATGAGCATGGCGAATGCTATGTAACAAACGATGGTGCGGAAACAGATTTGGATTTGGGACACTACGAGCGATTTTTGAATGTGCCGACCTCACAGGCGAATAATATCACCACAGGTAGAATTTATCAAGCTGTCATTGAAAAAGAGCGTAGAGGCGATTATCTGGGCGACACAGTCCAAGTAATTCCTCATATAACTGATGAAATAAAATATCGTATCAAGTTATTGGCGAATGAAGGCAAATTCGATTATTTGATTACAGAGATAGGTGGTACCGTCGGCGATATTGAATCTTTGCCCTATATTGAAGCTATTCGTCAGATGCGTTGGGAACTTGGGGAAACAAATTGTGTAGTGGTGCATCTGACTTTAGTGCCTTATCTTGCTGCAGCAGGTGAATTGAAAACAAAGCCAACCCAACATTCTGTGAAGAATATGCTCGAATTAGGAGTGCAACCCGATATACTTGTATGCCGCACAGAAAGACCGTTAAATGAGGGTTTGAAGAATAAGATTGCCTTATTCTGTAATGTTTCGCCTCGTTCTGTTATTGAATCTATTGATACCGACACTATTTATAATGTTCCTTTGCTGATGCAACAGGAAATGCTAGATATCGTGGTTTTAGAAAAAACTATGATGCCCATCAATAATGAACCAGATTTGTCCCATTGGGAGAGTTTCTTATATAATCTAAAAAATCCTATAAGCGAAGTGAATATTGGTTTGGTGGGTAAGTATGTTGAATTGAAGGATGCTTATAAATCTATTGTGGAATCCTTTGTTCATGCAGGTTCGGATTTGCAATGCAAAGTGAATTTGAAAATGATACATTCGGAGTATTTCACCAAAGAAAATGTGGAAGAGAAATTGGAAGGCTTACATGGAATAGTTGTTGCACCGGGCTTTGGAGAGAGAGGAATTGAAGGGAAGATTTTAGCCATACGTCATGTTCGCGAAAACAAAATACCGTTTCTTGGAATTTGTTTAGGTATGCAATGCGCCGTTGTTGAGTTTGCGCGAAATATTTTGGGCTTGGAAGATGCACATTCCACGGAGATGAATCCCCGTACAAAATATCCGGTGATTGATATCATGGAAGCCCAGAAGAAAATATCCTGCAAAGGTGGCACCATGAGGCTTGGCGCCTTTCCTTGTAAAATAGTGGAAGGAACCAAAGTTTCGACCATTTATGCATCTCAAGATATCATGGAACGTCATCGTCATCGGTATGAATTCAACAATAAATATCTTGCCGACTTTGAAAAAGCAGGTGTGATTGCTGCCGGTATCAATCCTAAAGATAATCTTGTGGAGATTATAGAAAATATCAATCATCCATGGTTTGTTGGCGTGCAGTTTCATCCAGAGTATAGTAGCACCGTGGCTAGTCCGCATCCATTGTTCAAAGCATTTGTAAATGCTGCCCTTGTAAATAAAGGGGAGCAGAAATAGTAAATGGTATATGGTATGTGGTTCCATTTATTAATCACAATTATCTATTTATTACCTAACTAATAAACCATGCAGTTCGCAGAAAATGTCGAATTAAAAATGTTGAATTCCTTTGGTGTTAAAGCTAAGGCGCATTTTTATGCTGAGTTGCATGCTACAGATGAACTGAAACAGATTGCATCCATTATACAGGATAATCCGAAGCCTTTATTGTTTTTAGGGAGTGGAAGCAACGTCTTGTTTACGCAAGATTTCGATGGATATATTGTCCGTGTTGCTTCTAAAGGTATCAGAATAGTTTCTGAGGCGAATGACGAATGCTTCGTAGAGGCGGCAGCAGGGGAGGAGTGGGATGATTTGATTCAGTTTTGCATTCAACATAATCTAAATGGATTGGAAAACCTTTCGGGCATACCCGGCACAGTGGGAAGTTCGCCAATTCAAAATATTGGAGCTTATGGTGTGGAAGTCAAAGATTGTATTTATCGAGTTAATGCTGTTCGATTGGATAATTTCGAGGAATTGCATTTGAAGAATAGTGATTGTTTGTTTGGATATCGCGATAGCATCTTTAAAAATGAATTAAAGGCTAAGGTTTTTATAGCATCAGTAGTTTTTCGTCTTTCGAAACTAGAGCGTTTTGCCTTAGATTATAAGGGCGTGGCTGATGAAGTAAAGCGTATTTCGCCCAATAGAACTGATTTGAAAGCAGTGAGCAATGCTATCAAGAATATCAGAAAAAGCAAAATCCCTGATCCGACATTGGTGGGTTCGGCAGGAAGTTTTTTTAAAAATCCGATGGTTGATGTCGCTAAACTGAATCAATTGCTTGTTGAATTTCCGAGTTTAATCTATTATAAAGTAACAGAACAATCGTTTAAATTGGCTGCTGCATGGTTGATAGAACAGTGTGGTTGGAAAGGCTATCGCCAAGGAAATTGCGGCGTGAATCAGCTTCAGCCATTGATTTTGGTGAATTATGGTGATGCCTCCGGACAGGATATTTTGCTTTTATCTTTGCAGATGCAACAAAGTGTTTTTACGAAATTTGGTATCGAATTACATCCAGAAGTAAATATTTTTTAATATTGGGTTTCTAATTACTAAAATTAGTATTTTTGCAGAAAAAATACCTTGAGGTTTTTAGAGAATTTCCAACTTCCGATTACAGATCCCATTCTGGTTTTTCTGTTGATATTCTTTGTCATTTTTCTAGCACCAAGAATTCTTAAACGTATTCGTATTCCTGGTATTGTAGGGTTTATCCTTGCCGGCGTTTTGTTGGGTCCTCATGGTTTGTGTATTATTTCGCCGGTCAATGGCATCAACATGTTTTCAAGCTTTGGTTTGTTGTATATCATGTTTTTGGTGGGACTCGAAATTGATTTGGTTGATTTCAAGAAAAACCGTTCCCGTAGTATTGTTTTCGGTGCTCTAACTTTTCTGATTCCGATTACCATGGGTTTTCTCGTGACGTTTTATATCATCAAACTAAGCTTCCTAGCCTCTTTGTTGTTGTCGAGTATGTTTTCTACACATACCCTCGTTTCTTATCCCATTGCTTCAAAGCTCGGCATTACCAAAAACCGCGTTATCAGTACTGTTATTGGAGGCACTATCATCACCGACACTGCCGTGCTGATGCTGCTTGCCATCATTGTTCGTCTCTTTAAAGGCGACATGGATAGCATGTTTTGGATTGGAATGCTTTCCATGTTGGCGGCTTATGTAGCAGTGATGCTCTGGGTGGTTCCTACCATGAGTCGTTGGTTTTTCAAAAATCTGGAAGGCGACGGTAGCGCGCAATATCTCTATGTAATCACCATCGTTTTTGCTTCTGCTTATCTGTCGGAGGTTGCCGGAATCGAACCCATGATTGGCGCTTTTTTGGCAGGTTTGGCGCTCAACAAATTGATTCCACCTTCCTCGGTGTTGATGAATCGCACCGTTTTTATCGGTAACACTATTTTTATACCATTCTTTTTGATAGGAGTGGGGATGATAGTCAATCTGAATGTGCTGCTCAATGGTTATAATGCCCTTATCATTGCAGGACTTTTGGTCGTGACAGCCGAAATCACAAAATATGTTGCAGCATTTATTACACAGAAGATTTATAAGTTTACGGTGGTAGAGCGCAATGTGTTGTTTGGTTTAAGCAGTTCACATGCCGCGGCTACCATTGCCCTTATTTTGGTAGGATATAATCTCGGGATATTGAATATTGACGTGCTCAATGGCACTATCATTGTGATATTGGTGAGTTGTTTGCTGAGTTCCTTTGTAACAGAAAATGCCGGCAGAAAACTAGCCGTGAGCGAAAGCCAGAACGCCCCTCAAGTGAAAGATTCGGAACAGCGGATTTTGGTGCCTGTGGCGAATCCTGCTACGATGGAGCAACTCTTAAGTTTCGCTTTATTGATAAAAGATAAAAAATCCAAAGAGCCTGTTTACCCCTTGAATGTGGTGATGGGCAGCGTGGATAGCGATGAGGCACGCGACGAAATTCTTCTGAAAAACCAAATGATAGAGCGGGTTGCCAACCAAACCGTAACCGACGACCAATCATTGCAATTGGTCACACGGATTGATCTCAACGTGGCAAACGGCATCAATCGCGCCATCAAAGAGCTGATGATAACCAAGGTGGTGATGGGTTGGAACGGACAAACCACCACCGTGCAAAACATTTTTGGAGGTATCATGGAAAACATCCTTCCCAAAAATCATCAAATGATGTTTGTGGTGAAAGTGTTGAATCCCTTTGGCTACTACAAACGCCTCGCCGTGATAGTTCCCGATAATGCTCAAGCCGAGCGCGGATTCGAAAAATGGATACATCAAATTGAGCAGATTTCAAAAGAACTTAGCGCAAAGGTGCTGCTATTTGCCAGTGCGCCAACCTTAGCGGCTGTGAAAGAGAAATTCGACACATCGAAAACAGCTGCCGTAAATTTTGTGGCATTCGATGCTTATGACAATCTACTATCGTTGAACGACCATTTGTCGCACACCGATTTGATGATGTGGATTAGCGCCCGCGAAGGCACTGCTTCTGCCCAAAGTTATCTGGAAGGATTGCCCCGCTTGTTGTCAAAAAATTTCGCGAAAAGCAGTTTCGTTATCATCTATCCCGAACAGCACATCATCCATCATCAAAATATGTTGTTGCGCATTGACGGTGTGACCAAATCGCCTATCAAAGAAAACATCGAGCGCATCGCCAAAATCAGCAAGAATGTGAAGAAGGTTATCAAAGGGAAATAAACCTTGGGATTTTTGATTTGTGATTTTTGATTTAAGATTTCTGATTTAAAAATTCTAAGCTAGCGACTACAGGACAATTTAGCTTACTTCAAAAATTTCTTTACACAAGCTTATAATTTTAAATAAAGCCCCGTGTTGAGCCCAACCGAATACAAATAACCTTTTACGGGCGCTTGGATAATTGAAAGTATGGAACATCTGAAGGTGGGTTCTATTCTTATATAGAAACGTTTGGTGAAGTCATAACTAAAGCCGATGCCCGCTAGGGCAGCCAAGTTGAAACGGCTATAACTATAATCTTCGATGCTCGTATTTTTAGTAATTGTGCCATCAGAATATTGAGCAAAAAGTGTTTGTTTCGCTACCAAAAATACTTTTGGAGAGAAGCCGGCTGAGACATATAACTTCGCTCTCTTTGTTATGATGTCGAAGTCAACTTTAATGGGAATGTCAACATAATAATAGCGATAATAAAATTTAGCTTTTATCGGAGCATCCGGATTTGGTGCCGAATAAATTAAATCTGTAAATTTCATATTCTCTCCGTTCTTGGAAAACATGGCTCCAAATTCGAGCGTAAATCTTCGGTTGAACCGATAGGCGAAATTAATGCCCGTTGTGTAGCCAAAAATTGGAGTTTCAAGCTTGTTCCTAGATTCAATAACACTTTTACTCGATGCATCGGTGGAAACAAGAAATCGGTAGCAATATTCAGGCGAATAGCTTAGTCCGATAGAAAATCTTTTGGCTTTTAGGGTATCTGTCTTTTGACAAAAAGTCGTAAGGGGAATTAGGACTATGAGAAGGAGTAGTTTTTTCATA
>CAIOJS010000252.1 GCA_903858655.1 uncultured bacterium
ACCTAATGTGATATTGCCAGTAGTATAAAGCGTCGGAAAGGTTTCTGTTGTGGCACCTCCTGCTCCGATCTGCAAGGTTGCTCCATTGGCAACATTCAAGGTGCCGGTGCCGTTACCGGTTATCTGAAAACCTCCATCGGCAAGGGTTACACCGGAAGTTCCGATGTTTAAATTACCGGCAACTGTAATTGCCGCACTCAATGTCTTCGTTGCAGAACCTGAAAGTATAAGGTTATTGAATGTTGTAGCCGTTGCAATAGTCTGTGCTGCACCTCCAAAATCCACGGTTCCGGTTCCGGCACTAAAAACTGATCCAGTTCCATTCCAGGCTGTTGCACTTGTTACGTCGACATGGAGTGTGCTGGAACCTCCATTCAATGTTCCTGCAGTTAAAGTCACTACACCCGTTAATTTGTGAATTCGTCCGGTTCCAAGATCTAAAATACCCAATCCACTTTTTGATAGCCCAGCTCCTGTTACGTCACCAGTAAATGTTGCTGTACCGGATGCTTTTGTACAAGATACGAGTCCGGTTGTTATAAAACCACCAATAGTTTGAGCAACAGCTGCACCCGTTATTGTAATTGCTGAAGATCCAAAGTTTACATCTGTACTGGCATGTGAATTGATAAAATTACCGGTTCCAAAAGTAATGGTAGCCGCACCTGTAACGGCAATAGTACCAGTAGCCGAATTGGTAAGATTTCCAGTTGTTTGTGATATTGTTCCTGCTCCAAGTGTTATGGTTCCATTATTGATAAGACTCCCTGTGGTCCAATTTATTTGCCCGGTAGTTATAGTTATTCCACCGTCATTGGTTGAAGCCCCGGTGTTACAAGTCAGAAGGCCTGTTGTTCCTGTGATTGTTCCACCATTCGTCCAGCTACTGCTAATTGTAAGTTGTCGTGTAGCTAAATTCACTGTACCACCAGAAATAACAGATAATGATCCGGTTATAGCAAAATTAGCGCCCGGATTAAAAACACCTCCATTGTTAACAGTTATGGCACTTGTTATGGCCCCAGTACTGTTATGGTTAAAAGTGCCAGTGACAGAAATGGTCGTGGCAGAAACAGTAAAATTCGCTGATGTGGTTAGAATACCACCAGTATTTATTGTTATAGATAATAGTGCTAATGTATTCGCACTCACTGTAACAGTGAAACCATTAGTAATTATTAAAGCATCCCCAGCAACAGGTACACCATTATCCCAGGTTCCAGCGACACTCAAGTTGCCGGAAGCAATTGTAGTATGTGTAGCGGCTGCTTTAACCTCCGTTACCGAAAACAAAAAGATCAAAACAAGGGCAGTCGTCTTAACCGGTAGCAGAAATTTCAGTAAGGAGCTTGCTTTCCCAAAAAGATTTTTCTTTCCCAATATCTCTTCGCCCAGTACACAGCTCCGCCCTGCCCCCATGGAATTTCCTTCCACAGACCTAAGTAGTTCTAGAGTTGAATGAAATTGGTATTGAGGAAGATTAATCATTTTGCTGACCTATCGTACTGGTTACAAAAAAAATGAGTTGCCGCGACCGGATTTAAAAGTTTGGTGTTTCGGTTATCTGTGATGTCAGCGAGGCGGGATAATAGAGGTTACCAATCTTATGAACCTTTCCCTCATTAATCAATTTTCTGGCTGCATAACCAATTCGTAAACGACTTTGCTTAAGTATATTTTCCATCTCTGATATCATCACCCCACTTGAATGTTCGATGATGATTTTTTGTACCTGTTCTTCCATGATATTGTTAAATTTAAGGTTGGACAATATACGCGCACGCGTAAAGGCAAAAATCGTTCCGATTTTATTTTGCTACTCAAAAACACAGAGAATTGACTTGTATCTATTTTATAATCAAAATAATACATTATCTTATAATTTGATATTTATACCAGTTCTTAATATAAAATGGAATAATTTGTTGGTTGTGCGAACAAAGCACACAATTGTGCGGACAAAGCGAAAGATTGTGCGGAGGGGGGAGGGCCGAAATGCAAACTCTTTTACAGTAGAAAAGACAAGAATGTCATGTCTACTATAGTATGTCGTAAAAACATTTTTTATATCTTTAACAGAAAATATGGAAAAGTATAAAGTAATCTTAACAGAAGAGGAAAGAGAAAAATTGTTGAGCTACACTAGAAAAGGTAGTCATACAGCTAAAAAGATTGTACATTCTCTCATTTTGCTTAATGTGGATCAGGGGATTCATTCTGAGACGCACCAAACAAATGAAGAAGTATGTAAAGTTTTACAAATTGGAATGAGAACCATTGATCGTATTAAACAACGATTTATTACCGAAGGTTTTGATGCTGCCCTGGGAGTGGCTCCCACCAGTAGAATTTACCAAAAGAAAATTAATAAAGAGACAGAGTCCAGACTAGTTTCCATTGCCTGTAGTGAGCCTCCAAAAGGATTTGGCAAATGGTCTTTACGGCTTTTGGCAGATCGACCTTTA
>CAIOJS010000253.1 GCA_903858655.1 uncultured bacterium
AAACGTCTTCCTTCCATTTCCCTGTTTCTATCGACGAAACTCGCCAATTCTTCGGCAAATTATTTTAAAGGATTTCTAGTCCGTTTCACCGTTTTGTTTTCGGCATATATATATTACATTTTTTTTGGGTGGATTTCTGTTGCATCTTTGCATCAAATTTAAAAAACCAAGCACCATGAAAACAAGTAAAAAAATTCTCGCCTTTGTTGCAATGTTTGTATTGCTGTCAACGCTATCGTTTGCAACATCCAAAAAAGACACTATGATGAATCTTCCACAATCCATCCACCATGCTGTTGCCTATCCCGAATCGGCAAAGTCTGCAGGCATCGAAGGCTTTGTGTTGGTTCAATACCACGTAACACAACCGGGCACCATCAAGATAGATGCCATCAACGGTAGCAGCTCACTACTTATGAATTATATTGTAAACAAACTAAACGGTTTGTATGTACCCTTAGCCGAGCGTAAGAATCAATATGCTAAGTTTGTGTTCAAACTCTATTAATCAAAACCATTAGAAAGAAAAACAATCCATCTAATTATTAATCATTAAATTTTTAAATTATGAAAACAACAAAAATGATGAAATCAATTGCAGCATTTGTAATTTTTATGTTTGCAGTGCATGTAATTTATGCAGCAGTTCACGATCCAAAGGAAGCCAATGAACTGAGAATAACCATGAAGAAATATGTTCCTTATCCTGAGTTTGCGAAAGAAAGCTTTCAAACAGGATTTGTAGTCGTAGCTTTTGATGTGGACAACCAAGGCAAAATTATCGTAAAAGCCATCAATGGCAGCACGCCGAAGTTCAAGGAATATGTGGAAGAAAAATTGAAAGATGTGGTATTGGAAAATCCTCAAAACTATCAGGACAAAACCCAATACTATCGCTTCGACTTTCAGTTGGTGAACGATTATTAAGATATTTTTTTTCGGGTTATCAAACAAAAAGACTCCTGCGTTTTCGGGAGTCTTTTTTTATTGCATTTCTTTCAGGACAAATGCTTTGATAAACTCGAAGGCAGCTTGTAGGTTCTGCATAGCTTGTGGTGTCAGGTCTTCCACAAAGTCGAACTCATAAGCTTTGACATGTAGCACATAAGTTCTTGGATTTTTATTGTATAATTTCCTGCATAAATCGAGCACATAAGCCGTAGAAACTGCATGCATGGTGAATTCAATGGTTGCATTATCAGGCAAAACCTCTTCGAGTTTATACGATTCAATATCTGCCACAGAAGCATCCACAAATATAACGGAGTCGTAATCGGCAATCAAAACAGAGTCTTCTACATTCAATTGATAATTACTGTCGGTGAAAACATTTTGAATATGTTCTTTGGCTATCCATGCATCCACCAATTCCACAAAGCGCGCCCCAATGCCATCATCTTGCCTGCCGGGATTTCCGTAACCGTAAATTAATGTTTTACTCATAGACTTTTATTAAAAAAAAGTCCACCAATTATTGGTGGACTTTTCTATTTTACATTCATTAAATTAGGATTTGTAATGATCCATTTCGACGCCATTCGCATCATACAATTTAATATCTAAAGGCATTTTGCCCAAAGCATGTGTAGCACAACTCAAACATGGGTCGTAAGCCCTGATGGCTATTTCTACAGCATTTTTCATAGGTTCGGTGATAACAGCTTGACCATTCATCATGTTTTTAGCAACAAAATTAACGGACTGATTCATGGGTTCGTTGTTGTTGGTGGTAGAAACAATTAGGTTTGCCATTTCAATAGCATCATTATCGTCAATTCTGTAATGATGAAACAAGGTTCCGCGCGGCGCTTCAACCAAACCCACACCTTCTTTTCCTTTTTTACCTTTCACAACAAGGTCATCTTTTTGTAAATCCGGATCAAGCAATAGTTCTTTCAGCACTTCTCCTGCATGCAACAACTCAATTAAACGTGCCCAATGGGTATGCAAACAGTAATTGTTGGGTTTGCCGTTGGTATGTGCTTTGTAAATTTCGAATTCTTTCTGAGCTTTTGGAGAGGGAATAAAATCAGCAGTATTCAATCGAGCTAAAGGACCGACGCGATACCAACCTTTTTCTTTGCCAATATGTGTCAAGTAAGGGAATTTCATATAGCTCCAATTCTTCACTTCTTCTTCGATGTAGTTATAGTAATCTTGATAGTCAACATCGTCGAGGATCTTGTTACCATTGGCATCCACAGCACGCAACACACCGTGATACAAATCCAAAGCACCATCTTTACGAACAAGACTAAGATGATTGGAAGGGAAATACGCAAAACCGTCAACAAAATCGCGGTTCTTCATGTAATATCCTTTAAAGAATTGAAGAGCACCGTCTGCCCAATCTATCATTTTATCAATATTCATGGGGTCAGCACCTTTCAAAAAGATGTCGCGTTCTTCAATCGTTAGGTTTTTGTTTATCCCTCCGGGGATTGCTCCTGTTCCGTGTATCTTTTTGCCGGCAGTATGCTCAATAATCTCTTGACCAAACTTACGCATCAATACACCTTGAGTAGCCAATTCAGGAAAATTAATGGCAACGCCTATCACATTCCGAATAGCAGGATCAGCATCATAACCCAAAAGGAAATCAGGAGAAGCAAGATGGAAGAAATGCAAAGCATGTGATTGAAACATTTGTCCGTAGTGCATCAAACGTCTCATCTTTTCGCCCGTGGCAGTCAATCCATGACCGGTTCCGGCACCAACAATTACATCCAATGCCTTTGCAGCAGCCAAATGATGACTTACGGGACATATACCGCATAAACGTTGCACCAATACAGGCGCTTCCCAATATGGACGACCTTGAACGAAACGTTCAAATCCGCGAAATTCTACAATATGGAGTCGGGTCTGAGCCACATTCATATTATCATCGAGATGTATGGTTACTTTTCCGTGACCTTCAACTCGAGTTACAGGTTCTATAGTTACTTTTTGTGACATTATAGTAGATTTTAGTTTAATCAAATTTAATTAATTCGTAAGGGATATTTAATTCATCACCAGTTACCAGTGCAACAACAGCAGCCCAAATGAGGTCTGCTTTTGGTGGACAGCCGGGTAGATAGTAATCAATTTTCACGATTTCATGACATGGATATACTTTGTCTAAAATCATGGGGAGTTCTTCATCATTTGGCAAAATTCTTTCGGTGTTTTTGCCAACAGTTGGACCGTTCAAATAGGCTTCTTCAATGCATTCTTTAACGTCAATACCATTGCGTAAGGCAGGTAATCCACCCATAATGGCACATTCGCCTAAAGAAATCAGAATCTTGCAATGTTTGCGGAATTCTTTCAACACGTGAATGTTCTCACTGTTGCAACAACCGCCTTCAATGATGCCAATATCACATTCCTTGGTGAATGTTTTGATATCGTCAATAGGCGATTTATTAAATTCAACTAAATCTATAAGCTGAAGTATTCTAGCGTCAATATCAAGAATTGCCATGTGGCATCCGAAACATCCTGCTAAAGAAGTTGTAGCTATAATTGGTTTACTCATATTATGTATCCTCCTATATTATTGATGATTATTTTCAATATCTGAACCTATGGGCATGGTGTCATATTTCCGCTGTCCGATAGGTGTTACAAAACCAATTTCTTTTTTAAGGATGCATCCAACAGGACAAATATCCATAGCTTTTTGAGCCATTTCATCGGTCATAGTTGCTGCAAGCTTTCTGTCAATATTGATTTCGAGTGTAGTACCTCTTCCTTTAAATGCAAAGATACTGCGTCCTTCTTCATCTTTAATGACACGTACACAACGTTTACAGAAGATGCAACGATTGCGTTCCAAAAATATTTTTGGTGTAGTAGCATCAATTTCTCTGCGTTCGAAGGCATACGGAAAACGTGGTACCATCATTTGGTATTTGTATCCCAGAGCCTGCAAATCGCAGTTTCCACTCTTTTCGCAAGCAGGGCAAAAGTGATTGCCTTCCACAAAAAGCATTTCAACGATAGCCTTACGGATATCGAGAAATTCGGGCGTGTTGTTTTCAATAGCCATGCCTTCTTCAGCGGGAGTAGTGCAGGCAGCCATGTTGCGACCATTGACTTTGACGGTACACATTCTGCATGAACCGGCAGGAATCAAGTCGCGCATGTGACAAAGTATAGGGATATACACCCCATTGTCGGCAGCAGCATCAACCAACAGTTGACCTTTGGTGCCTTGACATTCTTTGCCGTCTATCGTGAATTTTATTGTTTCACTCATATTATTTTCCTTATCTTTAGTTTATATTTACTTTAGCTAATTCGTGAATCAACGAACTTCTACCTACTGCTTCACAAGAGGCTTCTACGGATTTCTGCATATCAAAATCGCTTTGATAATCCACGTCTTTTACGCGTGCATCATACAATTCGGGGAAGTTCTTGATGGTAGTAGAAATGGGGTTCGATGATGTTTGACCTAAACCACAACGGGTTGTTTTGCGCAGTATTTCACTCCATGCTTGCATGTTTTCTACATCTTTTTTGATAGCATGTCCGGAAACAACTTTTTCGATGGCATTGCGCAGTATCATATTAAATGAACGACAGGTGACGCATGAACCGCAAGACTCATCTGCAAAGAATTCCATAAAATTCATCACCACATCTTTCAATATGTCGCGTTGCTGACCTATCACTATCATGGAACCGCCTGTTGGCAAATCTTCAAGGGCAATCTTACGATGAAACTGATTTGGTGGTAAGCATATACCTGAAGGACCTGCTACCTGGACAGCCTGAACATTTTCTCCACCGACCATTTCTAACATAGCGTTGATGCTCATCCCCCACTCTATTTCATAAACTCCGGGGAATTTGCAGTCACCAGAAATACTCAGCAGCTTTGTTCCTGCCGATTCTGAAGTTCCTAAAGTATTATACCATGCTGCGCCTTTTTCGATGATGCGCGTGGCAGAACAGAATGTTTCAACATTGTTGACCACTGTAGGTTTGCCTTTGTATCCTTTTTGAACAGGGAATGGCGGACGGTTGCGAGGTTCGCCACGTTTGCCTTCTGCTGATTCTATCAATGCGGATTCTTCTCCACAGACATAAGCACCTGCGCCCATCTGTATGCGAATATCAAAATTATAGCCTCTGCCAAGGATATTATTCCCCAAGAAATTCTTGATACGCATATCTTTCAATACATTTTCAAGATAAGCTTTCATATAGGTATATTCATGTCGGAGATATAAGATACCTTCTTCAGCACCAATGGCAAATCCACCAATCGTCATACCTTCGAAAAGCATGTAGGCACGTTCGGTGAGCAACACGCGGTCTTTGAATGTGCCGGGTTCGCCTTCGTCAGCGTTACATATAATATAATGTACACCTGTTTCGCGAGAACAGAAATCCCATTTCATCCCGGTAGGAAAGCCTGCACCTCCGCGTCCACGTAAATTAGATTCTTTCATCTCATTAATAACGGATTTGGCATCCGAGGTCAATGCTTTGGCTATACCTATACCTAATGTATAGTCTGCCAAGACCACAGCTCCCGCTTTGCGGATATTGTTATGAACCATTGATTTCATCAAAGGATTGGCATTGTTACCATCGCCATAATGAGCAACCATATCCTGAACAGGTATCCCAACTTTCATGCCGGCAACGATGTCGCGAACTTTTTGACGGTTCAATTCGTTGAAGACAACACCGTTGATTAATGCGGCAGGTTCTTGATCGTTCATACCAATGCAGGCAGTGTAATACAAACCGATTTTTCCGTCGGCAGTTGTGTTGCCAAATTTCACACCCGTTTGTTTTTCGAATTCATCCACCACATCTTTCATCCCCATCATGCACGAAACGACACTGTTGTTCATGTAAACAGCATATTTGCCAACGGCATTGGTGTTAAAAAAGTGATAGAAGGAGAGCGTTTGCACTATATCCACTTCGGAAATACGAAGCATAGTAGCCATAAGTGAAACCGCATCGGTGGATACACACCCGAATTCAGTCTGAACATCAAGAAGAATGTCCATCAAACGAGATGCATCGCTGCCATGGGCTTCGACAATACTAATTATTTTTTCTTTCATAGACTTTATTATTTATATTTGTCAATAAATTTTAAGATATTTGTCAATGTTTTTTCAGCGGCAAATTTATAACGATTTTTTGAATAAAAAAGCTTTTGTAAAATTATTTTTTTATTTTTTTTTATTTCACTTATTAATCAATTACTTACAAAACATTTTTTTTTGATATTTTTTTCGCATCAATTTATTTGCCAAAATTACGCAAGTGATATAATTTAATTGAAAGATAATGCTAAGGAAAATTACATTGAAATGTGGTACATTGATTGATTGATGGTTGTAATTTTGATTATAAAATTTACTATATTACGAGCCCAACTCTTTCCAATTGCATTATTTTTCACTGAATTTGCATTTTGAAAGGACGAATTCATTCCTACATCAAAAACCTTCTATATAATAAAGGTAAAACTCAAAAAAAATCTTAGATTTTTCTATTATCTTCAACAATCTCAATTTCAATTTCCTCTGAAGGAAATTCTTCACGACTATTGAGATTCTTAAAAAAAATGTCTCTGATTTGCGAACAATGATTTATATTTGCAGCCGACTTGCATAAATAAACATAACGTAATTACACATTAAGACAAAAAGACTATGAAAATGTTATTAAACGGAGAATGGGTCACGACAACTGAAACTATTGCTGTGATAGACCCTTATGATAATTCATTAATTGATTCTGTACCGAAAGCGTCAGAAAAAGATGCTTTACTTGCTATAGAATCGGCAAAAAAAGGTTTCAACATTGCTAGAAAGATGTCAGTACATCAACGGGCTACTATTTTGTACAAAACGGCAGACTATGTGGAAACACGCAAAGAAGAGTTTGCTCAAATCATTGCCCGCGAGGGTTCAAAAACGATTAAAGAGGCGCGCAAAGAAGCCAACCGCTGTGTGAATACCTTGCGCATCTCCGCAGAAGAATCGAAGCGGCTTTTGGGAGAAACCATTCCCTTTGATTCCTTTCCCGGGGGAGAGAAACGGGTGGGCTATTTCTATCGTTTCCCTATAGGAATCGTGTTGGCGATAACGCCTTTCAACGACCCGCTGAACTTGGTGGCACACAAATTAGGACCCGCCTTTGCCGCCGGAAACTCAGTGATATTAAAACCTGCCACGGTTACGCCTTTATCAGCCATTAAGCTTGCAGAAGCTTTCCTGGCAAGCGGTTTGCCGGGCGAATGCCTGCAAGTGATTACCGGGCATGGCAGCGAAATAGGACCGGCGCTTGTGCAGAGTGAAGAGGTGCGCATGGTTTCGTTCACGGGCGGATTGGATGCCGGAAAAGATATCACCAAAATAGCAGGTATCAAAAAGATAGGTATGGAGTTGGGTTCTAATTCACCCGTTATTGTGTGGAAAGATGCCGATTTGCCCCTTGCGGTGGAGTCGTGCGTGTCGGGTGCTTTTTGGGCTGCCGGACAAAACTGCATCGGAGTGCAACGTATCTATATTCATGAAGATATCTATGATATTTTCGCAGCCAAATTTGTTGAATTGACTAAAACATATAAGATTGGCAACAAGCTTGCGGAAGATTGCGATATGGGACCGATGATTACCGAAAAAGAAGCCGAACGTGTGGAAGCCTGGGTGAAAGAAGCCGTGAGCATGGGGGCGAATTGCCTTTGCGGTGGAGGTAGAAATGGTGCCATTATGGAGCCTACCGTTATGGAAAATGTGCCCGAAACCGCCAAAATTCATAAGGATGAGGTGTTCGGACCCGCGGTGAATCTCTATAAAATAAAAACCATAGAAGAAGCCATCGAAAAGGCTAACAGCTTGCCGTTTGGTTTGCATGCTGCCATATTTTCTTCAGATATAAATACTGCTTTCAAGGCGGCTTATGAATTGGATTGTGGTGGGGTAATGATTAACGATTCCACCGACTATCGTTTAGATTCTATGCCTTTCGGAGGTATCAAAAACTCAGGACTTGGGCGTGAAGGCATCAAATTCTCCTTACAGGAAATGACTGAGCCCAAAACCATTTGCTTCACTCTCGCTTAAATTGATTACCTTTGCATAAATATAAAATATACTATGAATAACGCAATATTTAATTTCAGAGAACCAAAAAATGAAGCCGTCCTAGGCTATTTAAAAGGAAGCCCCGAGCGCGAAAGTTTGCTGCGCGAACTCGAGTATCAAAGCAAAATGGAATTAGAAATTCCTTTGATTATAGATGGAAAAGAGGTGAGAACAGGCAACACCAAGAAGCTCGTGATGCCCAACGACCATCAGCATGTGTTGGCTACCTATCATGTGGCAGGCGAACGGGAAGTGAAAATGGCGATAGAATCTGCTCTGCGCGCTAAAGAAGATTGGATGAATCTGTCGTGGATTGAACGGGCGTCGGTGTTTATCAAGGCTGCTGAGTTGATTGCTAAAAAGTATCGCAACGTGCTCAATGCTGCCACGATGTTGGGGCAAGGAAAGAATTGTTATCAGGCAGAAATTGATGCTGCCTGCGAAGTGATAGATTATTTGCGCTTCAATGCTTCCTTTGCTTCTAAAATTTATGGCGATCAACCCACCACGGAATTCGACATGATTAACCGCATGGAGTATCGCCCCTTGGAAGGTTTTATCTATACCATCTCACCGTTTAATTTCACGGCTATTGCTTCCAACCTCAACACCTCGGTGGCGCTGATGGGCAACACAACCGTATGGAAACCAGCATCAACCGCTTTGTTATCCAATTATTTCCTGATAAAGATTTTTCACGAAGCGGGCTTACCAGGCGGTGTTATCAATTTCGTGCCCGGACAAGGCTCGCTCATCAGCAATATCGTGTTGAAGCATCCCGATTTGGCAGGCATACACTTCACAGGGTCCACCGCCACCTTCAATGGTTTGTGGAAACAAGTGGGAGATAATTTGGAGCATTACAAAACCTACCCGAAGCTCGTAGGCGAAACGGGGGGCAAGGATTTTATCTTCGTGCACAACTCGGCAAACCCTTTGGAGGTGGCAACAGCCATTGTGCGCGGTTCGTTTGAATATCAAGGGCAGAAATGCTCGGCAGCGTCACGTACCTATATCCCCGAATCCTTGTGGTCCCGGATTAAGAACTACATCATTGACATGACGCAGGCTATCAAAGTGGGCGACGTGCGCGATTTGGATAATTTTGTGAATGCCGTGATAGATGAAGCTTCGTTTGATAACATTATGTCGTATATTAATAGGGCGAAGGAAGCCGAGGATGCTACGATTATGGTAGGCGGAGAGGGCGACAAATCCGTTGGATATTTTGTGCAACCCACCATCATCCACACGACAAACCCTCATTTTTTGACTATGGAAGAAGAAATCTTCGGACCTGTGATGACCATCTATGTGTATCATGATAACGAATTTGAAGAAACCCTGCATCTGTGCGACCAAACGTCACCTTATGCGTTGACAGGTTCCATTTTTTCGAATGATAAATACGCCTTGGTTGTGGCATGCAAAATATTGCGTTATGCCGCCGGAAACTTCTACTTCAACGATAAACCTTCGGGAGCCATGATTGGGCAGCAGCCTTTTGGTGGGGCACGTGCTTCGGGCACCAACGACAAGTCGGGCAGCCATCTGAATTTGTTGCGGTGGGTTAGCCCACGCACCATCAAAGAAACACTGTTGCCTGCCACGGATTTCCGCTATCCGTATATGATGTAATCACACAATTATAAATCTCAAAAATCAATAGTTATGAAACTAAAACGCGATTTTTTATGGATTATCCTCTTCGGGACGCTCATCGGGCTGAACGAAACTCTGTTGGGCGGCATGCATCTGCCCAACAAATCAATTATTTTGAGCATCATCACCTTGTATCTTTTAAGCTTGGGACGCTATTTGTTTCAGCAGATAGGCGTTTCGCTGATGATGATAGCTGTGGCATCGCTCTACAAAATAACGGATTTGGGCTTAGCGGGCTGCAAACTCGAAGGCATGGTAATGTTGGGCGTAGCATTCGAAGTTTTTGCTTCCATACTGATACGGAAAACCACTACGAAATTCTATTTCTTCGCCTTAGTAAGTTTTTTAGCCGGACTATCCACCTTCTTGGTCTTTGCACTGATGCAGCGCTATGTGTTTAACAATGAATATTGGTTTGGACCCAAGTTCGTGGAACATATCTTCATCAAAGGACCTATCACAGCCGTGAGCGGAGCTTTGATTTCCTATTTGGGTGTGATGACCATAAAGCCGCTGATAGCTTGGTATAATGGGGTAATGAATCAAAAGCCATACATCATTCAGAGCATCATAGGTGTGTTCATAATCGGATTTTGGTTCTTGGGATATTTTGTGGCATAGGTCTTTTATTGTCATTGGTAGTCATTCATGGTCATTGGTTATTAGTCGTCATTGGTCATTAATGGTCATTGGTCATTAATGGTCATTGGTCATTTATTGCCATCAGCTTGCTCAATAGTGCAATACGAAAATACACACATATCTTGCATAGTGATTTTGCGCCCCAAGCGTTCTTTTATTTCGGAACAAACATAAGCTTCCACCATTCCTGAACGTTCATAATAGTTCACCAAGTTGGCAGCACTCGTAATGCCTAAATTATAACGTGCATACGATTTGTTTTGGGTTTTATTTTTTATTTGACATAGATACAGACTATTGTTTATTGCCTGTTGCACAACTTTTGCCGAGGGTTTCACATGACTTGTAAATATTTGCAAAAATATATAGTTATCTTCATAAGTATAATGCATATCAAACAATATTGAAATTAAAGATTTAAGATTTATATTGAAATCATATAATGCTTTTTTCAAATCTTCACGTGTATATTTCATTTGAGGGTAGGAAATATCATCTAAAAGTGGAAAATCCCATAAGGGAATCTTTATAAAATCGAAGGGTATATCGCTATACCCATCACCATCAACAAAGGTGAAAAGCTTCTCAACAATATGATTTAGTGATAATATATCTATTTTATTGCCAACGATTTCAGTCAGCATGTCAATATACTGATTTTCATGAATAGTTTTTAAATCATATCTTGGGTATGCAAGGTCAAGGAACTCTTCTGTTTCAAAGCCAAGTAGCGGTACTAAATTATGTCCTTCCAATCGTAACATAAGATATTTTTTAAAATACTCTCGCATTCGCAACATAGCAAGTCGCGATTGATTCATGAAATCCAATGCTTTCTTATGTTTTGCTTTTCGATGCTTTAACTTTTGAGCAACTATATAATTTTTTTCATTATTGTCAACCACGCTCAACATTTTTTCGTTGTCGTGATGGGAATATCTCATCTGTAGAAAAAGTTGCTCATCAGTCAATTTCTCAATGTGAATATTCAAAAGGAGTTCATGGGATGTTACAGAGGCTGATACTATCGTTTCTGCCACCAATATGTTGAGATACATACTAAGAACTTCGTTTGAATGTTCAATCTCAGAGGGCATTATATTTAAGTTGACGATTTTCATTGCGCAACATTTAAAATTTATACTATATGAATC
The DNA here is from genome assembly GCA_903858655.1 of uncultured bacterium. GTDB lineage: Bacteria > Bacteroidota > Bacteroidia > Bacteroidales > CAIWKO01 > CAIWKO01. The sequence continues at coordinate 11,570 of CAIOJS010000253.1, forward strand.
TATTTATTGATAACTAAAAAAAACAAAGGTAAATTCTTTTTTTTAAACATAAATGCATTTATTAAAAAAAAATGTTGCGTATTATTTTTTTTACTAATTTTGTGCTTCGATTGATTCGGTAGCATTTTTTTCTGCCAAAGTCAATTTTTAGTGTTGAAATCTTACATCTTAAACTAGCAAATTATGCCAAAAGAACTAAACATTACAGGAATCACCGTACTGAAACTAAATCGTAAATCGAAAGTTTCGACTTTGATTGAGGCTGCTCTTGCTCAGAATGCATCTAGCGTTCCTGAGCTAGTTGGTATCACGCACGACGATGCCGCCATGCACGGCTTTGGAACTACCCTCCAATCTGTCTATATCGACTACAAGTCAAGCCCTCCCACTGCCACCAAAGAAGATGTGGACATTGCCAAAAGCAATCTTGTTGAGGCACACGGTGAAAACGCAAACGACATACAAAGCATTGCCCGCAGAGAAGCGAAACTAGCAGGAAGTGTGCATATTGGAATCAATATAGTGCAAAAAGCGGGCTATAAGCTTAAAAGCCCGAAAAGTGCTATGAATAAAAGTTTCAGTGCAAAGTCTGATGGACCTGGCTCGATCTTAATTAGAACCAAAGCGATAGGTCCACGTGCGGTTTATATTCGAGAATATGCCAAAACTATTGCAAAAAACATTGTGCCTCATCCTGATGACATTGAGGATTGGATTGTCAGCACCGAAAATGATGTTCGTCTTGAAGGGGTGGATAGCATGGCTTGCTATGCGATTCGGGAAGCATGCATACAGCCAATTCCCCGAAAACCTATGAGCAAACCTACCACCAATGTGGAAGAAAAGGCAACGTCACCCAAAATCACGAAAGGTCATCGCCGTACGTATCAACATCAAAGCATATCTAATTACACATTTGGTCCTTGGATTTGGGTGATTACTCAATAGAAACAAGCATATCTCATTCGGTTCCTAATGTATCTTCTCGCTCATAGCAAGCCATTAATCCTCCAAAGTAAGTATTTACTTTTCGCTACCTAGCCATGCATTCCCTAAAGTAGTACTAGCGCTGTGGTTGTCATAGCTTGCAATATCTTTACAAGGATATGCCATCCCAAGCTACTATGTTTCCTTTACAAGATAAAGAAATGCATTCTCTTTATGATGATATGCATTCTCTAGCTATATTGTTTTCTTTATAAGATAAAGTGATGCCTTTTCTTTCTGATGATATCCATTCTCTAGCTATATTGTTTTCTTTACAAGATAAAGTGATGCCTTTTCTTTATGATGATTTGCATTCTCTACCTACTTTGTTTTCTTTATAAGATAAAGTGATGCCTTTACTTTATGATGATATGCATTCCCTACCTACTTTGTTTTCTTTATAAGATAAAGTGATGCCTTTTCTTTATGATGATATCCATTCTCTAGCTATATTGTTTTCTTTA
>CAIOJS010000254.1 GCA_903858655.1 uncultured bacterium
GGCGAACTATATACTTTCCTTACCAATAAGAATGGAAGAGGGAAAAAAGGTACCCTTATTGCCTCAATCAAAGGAACATTATCAAAAGACATTATTGCTGTTTTAGAAAAACTGCTATTATAAGCGTGCGAGCAAGTCAAGGAAGTAACATTAGATATAGCTAAAAACATGGAAGCGGCGGTAAGAACTGTATTCCCAAATAGTAGTTTGGTTACCGATCGTTTTCATGTTGTAAGATTAGCTATGGAAGCTTTGCAGCATAAGCGAATGGAATGAGCTTGATAAAGAAACCGCAGCTATAAAAGAAGCAAAAAAACAAGGTAAAATACGAGCCTGTTGTATTGCAGAATGAAGATACTCCCAAACAACTATTAGCTCGATGCAGATACATTTTAGCCAAGAAACCTTTAGACTGGACAGAAAGTCAAAAGCAAAGATCTTCTATTCTTTTCAGAGAATATCCGCAGTTGAAAAAAAGATTATGAGCACACTCTCGAATTCAGAAATATTTATGAACAAATATCCAAGAGTATTGCCCAAGAGATGTTTATCCGTTGGATTAAAAAAACTCATACAATAGAAATAAAAGAGTTCTATACCGTTGCCAATATTGTAAATAATAACATTGACAATATTTTAAATTTCTTTGACAACAGAAATACCAATGCAAATGCCGAATCAATCAATTCTAAAATAAAACTTTTCAGAGCCAATCAAAGAGGAGTAGTTGATACCAAATTCTTCCTCTTTAGATTTCACAAACTCTTTGCCTAGTCCCCAAAAAAAACTTGTGAGCCATAATAATTCGTAGTTTCAAATTAAATACCTTAGTATAAAGATATGATTTAGGGGAAAGAAAACCCAAAGTGTTTCTTGTTATACGTAAACAAAAAAATCGGGGTTCTAATGTTAAATCAGAACCCCGATTTTTTTAAATACAATCTTTGTAAAAGATCTATTAGAAAAATGGCTAGATTAATAATAATTAATTCTATTGTCGGTAATATCTGTTATATCTTTAATAGCTTTAAACACTTCGCTTTCTTGTCTATAATTCGGATTGCCATACACTCTGGAACGGAAAGTGCCAAGTAATTGCATTTTTACTATATCAACACTTGTTGAGGTTGCTGGAGCCGTAATACCATTTAATAATACTTGATAAATAGCCATTTTTCCTTTAATCGGATCGGAAAGAACATTGTTTTTCAAAGTAAATATGGCTCCGATGAGTTCGGGTTCGGGTCCGTATTTTGGATAATTACTGGTTGCAAATGTCAATTGGTCAACTGTGTCAACGGTTGTGTTAAGCTTTTGTGCTAACAGATATATATCCTTTGTTGTGCTTGAAGCCACTTTAACCTTTTGAATAAGTTGTTCCGCTTTCTTATCACGCTTAACAAGTGGTTCGATGTACGACTTTACTTGTTCTAAAGTTGCAACACCTTTTTCACGTTTTTCGACTAAAGAGGCAACAACATACTTTCCGTTCTCATCGAAGACTTGTTCAGAAATCATACCTTTCTCAGTTTTTTCATCAAAAGCCCAACGGATAATATCTCTGGCAGATTCAAGCCCGGGGATAGTATAGTCCATTTCTTTGACGAATTGAGCAGACCGTTTATTAAGTCCTTTATCTTTTATAGTTTTATTAAATTGTTCGGTTGTTCTATTTGTTCCTGCGAATTCGCTTGCTTTTGCAAGATATTGGTTGAAAGTCTCACTACTTGCTTTTATATCATGTTTTATGATGGCAACTTTCAATTTCTTTTGCAATTCTTTTTTGTCTGAAACAAAAAGAATGTGATAACCCATACTGGATTGAACTATCTTAACATCACCAACTTTTGCGTTGAAGGTTGAATCGAAAAAGAATTTATTATTTGCATCCCCATCTCCAATCCATCCTAAGAGTCCACCATCTTTTTTAGCTGATGGAAAATCAGATTTTAATTGAGCGATGGTTGCAAAATTCTTTGTATCTGCTTTTACTAAGGCAAACAAGCTATCAATTGTTTTCTTTGCTTGTTCTTTGGTGCGTGTGATATTCTGCAAGGGGTTTGGTGCGTCTTTATAGGCAACAAGCAGTTGACTGATTTTTATGGAATCGGGACGGTCTTGAATTTGAACCAGACGTGCTATCGAATAGGAATTGTCTTCAACAAACGGAGGAATAATGGCACCGACAGGAGATGCAAAAAGTAGGGAATCGAGTTTACCAGGTAAGTTGCCTTTTTTATAGAAATTACTATCGTAGGGTGCATCACTGTTTAGTTTCATAAAATTATCCACATCTTTGGTTTCAACTTTTTGGAAATCACCATAGATTCTTTGAACATCTTGTGCAATTTTCGTAAGATCATCTTTTTGATGGAAGTACTTCAAAGATTACATAATCCAAATCACGAGCATTTTCTTGCTTGTATTCGTTTTTATGTTCATCATAAAACTTTTTAAAATCGTCATCACTAACTTTTATAATACTGTCTGAAATGGTTTGATATTTCACTCCAATTGAAAGAAGTTTTGCAACTTTGCTCGATTCGTCGGAAGCGCGTTGCAGAAATACTTTGGGCATATAATACCCATGTGTAATAAGTGAATTATATTTTGTATTAATTCTATCATCTTTAATACCTTGTTCTAAACGTTTCCACTGTTGTTTTTCTTCGTCTTTCATATTGTCGAAGTTCTGAACTATTGATTGAATTTTCTGAACGTCAACAGCTCCAGTGTTAGGATCCGCGAAGTTCTGTATAATGAAAGGATGAAGATGTTCACGTTTCCCCATCATCAGGTCATACAATTCTTCGGGGCTGATAGAAGCTTTGGTTGCTTTTTCATGGTCAATAGCCAAGCCCAACTCTTCGTATTCTTTTTGCATGATTTGATCTTTAAGCATCTGATCCCACGTGGAAGTCATGATTTGAAAGTTTTCGGCAGATGTAAGATTTTCTTTTTTTGCCTGTTGCTTATATGCTGCCACTTGATCTTCTACCTTTTTATCGAAATCAATTTTGCTAATTTTTTCGCCAGCAATTTTTGCGAAAAGCTGAGTTTTACGACCACCGCCGCTTTTTCTGAATAAATCTTGTAGCACAAATCCTCCCAATGCTACGCCAATTAAAATTACAAGTAATGCTGAATGTTTGCGAATTCTACCAATAATAGCCATAATTTTGTTGAATTAAAAAATAAGGGTGCAAAAGTAAGATAAATATTTGGATCCAGAAAATGTTTTTTTGATTTTTTTAGAAATTAGGTAGTATTTGCCCAAAATAAAAGTGCCATTTTTTGTGTATATGAAACAAACCATCATAGGTGTTTTCATAGAAGCATCGCATAAATTTAGAGTATTGAATTAGGTGCTTTTATAATGTTAATCAAGGTATTGTATCAAGTACGAAGTTGGGGTAAAAAAATTTGGCGATACATAAAAAATTTTCTAATTAAGAAAATAATAAATTTTTATCAGCCCCGTTTCGATACTTGTAATAAAAACCCTTTGCGGCGAGGAAAATTACCTATTAGTAATCTGGTGATCATAATGCGCAAAAATGAGATTTAGGAATCAGAAGAAATAATAAGAATAAAACAAGCAAAAAATAGGAGAAAAATAAAAGGCTAAATCATAACTCAAAAGCCTTATTAACACTCAAAAAGCACAATAAAAAATTTAGCAGCTAAAAAAAGGTTTATGATTTTTATCATTATTAGATAAATTTTTTGTACTTTTGCATAATTCGAATTCAAAACACTTAAAAGATATGTCAAAATACAAGGTTTTATTTGTTGCTCAGGAAATGGTTCCCTATATGAGCGACAGTCCTATGGGGAAAATATGCCGCGAACTTCCACAAGGTATTCAAGAAAAATGTCGCGAAATCCGAACTTTCATGCCACGTTTTGGATGCGTAAACGAAAGGCGCAACCAACTTCATGAAGTCATTCGCTTATCGGGTATGAATTTAGTTATTGATGATAGCGACCATCCATTGATAATAAAGGTTGCCTCTATTCAAGCAGCACGTTTGCAAATTTATTTTATTGATAACGAAGATTATTTTTTACGGAAGGCTGTTTTTGCCGACAAAGAAGGCGAATTTTTTGCCGACAACGATGAACGCGCTATTTTCTATGCTCGAGGCGTTATCGAAACCATAAAAAAACTCGGATGGTCTCCTGATGTGATACATATTCATGGTTGGTTTTCGAGTTTGGTACCATTTTTTATCCGTACGATTTTTAAAGACAACCCATTGTTTACCGATACAAAAATCGTATGCTCACTCTATGACGATGATTTCAATCATGTTTTTAGCAGTAGTTTCCTAAAAAAACTCAGACATGAAGGCGTGGACGAAAAAGATTTAAAACAATATAAAGCCTCAGATTACGTTGGTATAATGAAAGGTGCCATTGATTTTTCTGATGCAATAATTATTGGTGCTGAAAACGTAAATCCAGAACTACTTTCTTATGCAAAAAAATCGAATAAGCGCATTCTTGAAATGCAACCAATGGAAAACTTCATTGATGCTTATAGCGTATTCTATGATGAGTTGGTAGATGAACTGGTTAACGAAGATGCTATACAATAATTAAAAATTATTCTTTTGAAAAAAATCAGATCGAAATTTCATTTTCATTTTCTTTGGGTATTAACAATTTCAGTTCTTTGGCTATCCTGTAATAAAAATGAAGAGCTGGGCATGAATGTTCAACCTCAAGAGAACATGCTCAATGTTACTTTTAATAACAGCATGCCTATTACTGCTCATACATACAAAGATGATTCTGTAAAAACAGATGAAACCAATATTAACTTGATTGGAAGTATTGTTGACCCTATTTTTGGACTGACTACTGGTGGCATGTACACACAATTTCGGTTAACAACTGATAATGTTGATTTTGGAGCCAATCCCGTTTGTGATTCTATCTTTCTTTCCTTGGCTTACAGTAGTTTGTATGGTGACACGAATACAAATCTCATGCTGAATGTTTTTGAAATTACAGATGATTTCTATCTGAGCAATAGCTACTATTCAAATGATGTGTTGGGGACCTACAAAACCAATCTTGCAAATATCAATTTTATTCCTAATTTTCGCGATAGCGTTAAAATTGACGGAGTAAACTCAGCCCCACAGCTAAGAGTGCGGTTGAAGAACTCATTGGGACAGAAATTTATTAATGCTTCAGGCACATCCGATTTAGCGGACAACACGGCATTTGTCAAATATTTTAAAGGACTTTACATAGCAACAAATCCAGTGACATCAAATGGAGTGATGTTATATATCAACTCACTTTCAGCGCTATCAAAACTTACGATGTACTATCATAATGCAACAGACACATTAAAATATGTGTTTGTTCTTAATGAAAACTGTGCACGATTCAATACCTATGACCACCACAAATTCACGACAGCAAATTCGACTTTTAAACTTCAAGTTGCCGGTGACACTACACTTGGGGATAGTTTATTGTATCTTCAAGCCATGTCAGGAACTCGTGTGAAACTTAAATTCCCAGAAGTTACAAGCCTAGACAATTTTGGAAGTATTGCTATAAATAAAGCCGAACTTGTTATTAAAGTTGACCCAACAACGGTAGATGACATTACTGTTCCACCTAGCAGGCTTTCGCTTGCCGTGAAAAATTATGATGGAACGTTAAGTTTTTTGCCCGATGTTGTTTATGGTGAAGCGTATTACGGTGGAGCTTACAACTCTTCAACAAATGAATATAGGTTTAATATTTCTAAATACATTCAAAATGCTTTAATAAAAGGGTATTTTGATGATGACGGACTAATTTTAATTGTTTCCGGGTCAGCCGTACTTGCAAATAGAACGGTATTTTTCGGACCAAAACATTCCAATGGCGGTATGCATTTAGATATCATTTATACAAAAATCAAATAGCTATGTGTGGCATTGTTGCTTACGTGGGTCCCAAACAGGCATATCCCATATTAATAAAAGGTCTTTACCGTTTGGAATATCGTGGATATGATAGTGCGGGAATTGCAATTTTAAATGGAGACATAAAATTATATAAAACTAAAGGTAAAGTTTTAGAACTCGAAAACTTTGTTAAAGATAAAGATGTTGAAGGTACCATTGGAATTGCGCATACTCGTTGGGCTACACATGGCGAGCCTAACGATGCCAATGCTCATCCACACTTTTCGAACTCAAAGAAACTTGCCATCATTCATAATGGAATTATTGAAAATTATGCAACGCTCAGAGAAGAGCTACTAACGCGAGGTTATGTTTTCAGAAGTAATACCGATACCGAAGTTTTGGTACATCTGATTGAAGATATTCGTATCAACGAAAAGGTTGACTTGGTCAAAGCTGTGCAGTTGGCGCTCAATCAGGTTATAGGTGCTTATGCCATTGTGATAATTTCCAAAGAAGATCCTGATTTGCTCATAGCCGCTCGCAAAGGAAGTCCTTTGGTGATTGGCATTGGCGAAAACGAAACTTTCGTGGCTTCGGATGCCACTCCTATTGTTGAATATACAAAAAATGTTGTTTATCTCAATGATGAGGAAATAGCTATCATTCGCAGAGGTGAGAAACTGAAGATAAAAACTATAAAAGATATTAATAAAACCCCATACATTCATAAGCTCGAAGTAAACTTAAGTGCGATTGAAAAAGGCGGTTTTGATCATTTCATGTTGAAAGAAATCTACGAACAACCTCGCTCTATTGGCGATTGTATGCGTGGACGATTGAATACGGAGCAGGGCATTGTGTCTTTGGGCGGTATTTTAGATTATGTTGAAAGAATAAAAAATGCCGAACGCATCATAATTATTGCTTGTGGAACTTCATGGCATGCTGGTTTGGTGGGAGAATATTTGTTTGAAGAGCTTGCCAGGATTCCTGTCGAGGTGGAATATGCTTCTGAATTTCGCTATAGAAACCCCGTGATACGCGAAAACGATGTTGTCATTGCCATTTCGCAATCGGGCGAAACTGCGGATACTTTGGCAGCAATTGAATTGGCAAAATCGAAAGGTGCTACTATCATCGGCATTTGTAATGTTGTGGGATCGTCTATACCTCGTACCACTCATGCAGGCTCTTATACCCATGCCGGTCCTGAGATTGGTGTAGCATCCACAAAAGCATTTACAGCTCAGGTCACGATTTTAACTTTGATGGCATTGATGATAGCCGATAAAAAAGGCAGTATCTCGAAATCTCGCTATCATCAAATCATCAACGAACTCGAAATGATTCCCTCAAAAGTGGAAAAGACATTGAAAGTGAATGATGAAATCATACGCATTGCAAAACTTTTCAAGGACTCGCGTAATTTTCTCTATCTCGGACGTGGTCTCAATTTTCCTGTTGCCTTAGAAGGAGCTCTAAAGCTTAAAGAAATATCTTACATACATGCTGAAGGATATCCTGCAGCCGAAATGAAACATGGTCCTATCGCTCTCATTGACGAAGAAATGCCTGTGGTGGTTATTGCTACCAATCAGGGTGTCTATGAGAAGATAATTTCCAATATTGAAGAAGTGAAAGCCCGCAAGGGGAAGATTATAGCCATCGTAACTGAAGGAGATAAATCCGTGCGCAATATCGCTGATTATGTCATTGAAATCCCCGATACGGATGAGTTGCTCGTTCCTTTGTTGGCGACCATTCCGTTGCAATTGCTTTCCTATCATATCGCAGTGTTGCGCGGATGTAATATTGATCAACCACGAAATTTAGCAAAATCTGTTACGGTTGAATAGCACCTTTTTTGCATGAAAATTATTGAACTTATTAAAGGCTTTGAAGAAGTTATTCCTCTTGATTTTCAAGAAAGCTACGATAATTGTGGCTTGCAAATTGGGAATGCTCAGCATGAATTGAGCCAAGCGTTGATATGTTTTGATATTACCGAAGAAGTGGTGGACGAAGCTATCGAAAAAAAATGCAATCTTATCATCTCCCATCATCCTCTCATATTTAAAGGTATAAAAAAGATTACGGGGTCGAATTATATCGAGCGGATTGTGCAGAAAGCTATCAAATTTGACATCTGTATTTATTGCGCTCACACGAATCTTGATAATAACTTCGATGGATTAAATCTTTTTATTGCAGATAAATTAGGTTTGAAGAACTGCAAAATTCTTGCTCCCGTTGAAAAAACCTTGAAGAAATTGGTGGTGTTTTGTCCTAGCAATCACGCTGAAGGCTTACGTAGCGCTCTTTTCCAAGCGGGCGGAGGGCATATCGGGAATTACGATAGTTGTAGTTTTAATTTGGAAGGAACAGGCACTTTTCGGGCAAACGAATATGCCAATCCTTTTGTGGGTGAAATCAACGAGCTACATTCGGAGGCTGAAACACGCATCGAAATGATTTTTCCGCAACACATAGAACGTCGCATTGTTGACACTTTATTGAAAAATCATCCTTACGAGGAAGTTGCTTTCGACATTTATCCGCTCGATAATGCTTTCGCAAAGGTTGGAGCTGGTGTGCTGGGCGAATTGGCAGCGCCGATGGCAACTCTTGATTTTTTTCAATATCTAAAAGATACATTTCAAACAAAAAGCATACGTCATAGCAAAATCCTTAAACCCACTTTATGCAAAATTGCCTACTGTGGCGGTTCGGGAAGTTTTCTGATTCATCAGGCTATGGCGCAGGGCGCAGATGTTTTTATTACAGGCGATATTAAGTATCATGATTTTTTTTCAGAACGCATACTTTTGGCTGATATCGGGCATTTCGAGTCGGAACAATATTCTTGCGAATTAATAACTACCATTTTAATGAAAAAATTTCCTACTTTTGCATTTTTATTCTCTGAGAATAGAATTAACCCTGTTTATTATTTTAATTAAAAATAGATTTATATGGCAAAAACAACTTCAAAAGGCAAAGAGACTTCTGAAAAAAAATCCAAAGCAACTGAAAAGCCTGTGAAAGAAAAAGCTGTGAAAGTGAAGACCGTCAAGGAAAAAGCGGTGAAAGAAAAAGCAGTTAAAGAAAAAGCTGTGATAGAAAAGGTTGTGAAAGAAAAACCTGTGAAAGTTAAAACTGAAAAGTTACCAAAGGAAAAATCGGAGAAAAAGAAAACGAAAGACTATCCTTTGATTGTTGAAACTATAGTTCCTGAAGTGCCTGCAGCTCCAAAAGTGAAACAACCAGCCGAAGCCATTAAGGTGGTGAGAACCGGCAAAACCATTTCCCCTGAAGAATTGGCTGAGATTTCGATAGAGAAAAAGCTGGTGGCGCTTTACAGTTTGCAACAAGTGGATACGGAAATCAACAAGATTCGCATCGTTCGCGGAGAACTTCCGTTAGAAGTGCAAGATTTGGAAGATGAAATCGAAGGCTTGGAAACACGTCTGGAAAATTTTAATGCTGAAGCCAAAGCAGTGGAAACTGAAATCAAGGCTAAAACGGCTGCAATTAAAGACCATAATGCGCAAATAAAAAAATATGAGGCGCAACACATGAACGTGCGCAACAACCGCGAATATGATTCTATCACCAAAGAAATTGAGTTTCAAACACTCGAAATTCAATTGTGTGAAAAGAAAATTAGAGAGTTCAATGCTATCAAAGAAAGCAAAAACGACATCTTGGATCGTACGAAAACCGCTTTGAAAGAACGCAAAGAGGATTTGAAACAGAAAAAGATGGAGTTGGACGAAATTGTTGCCGAAACCGAAAAGGAAGAAATCAAATTGGTGGGCAAATTGGAAGACAGTCAACGCTACATCGAAGACCGTTTGATTATTGCCTATCAGCGCATCAAAAAAAATGCACGCAATGGCTTGGCAGTGGTGTTGGTGGAACGTGATGCTTGCGGCGGATGTTTCAATAAAATACCACCCCAACGTCAGCTCGATATCAAAATGCACAAAAAGATTATCGTTTGCGAATATTGTGGACGTATTTTGGTGGATGCTTCTATCGAAGAAATGATGATGGCGAAGAAGTAAGAAGTACTTAAAGTGCCTAAAGTACTTGGAGTATTTAAAGTACTTAGTTAGGAAGTTTAAAGTTTAAAATGAAAAAGGCTTGCCCGATTGGGTGAGCTTTTTTGCTTTAAGGAGATAGCAGGTGCAAACTTTGCAGAAAGTGGATAGGCATAGCCGTTTGCTATATGGTATCTGCCAAATGGGAGGGTAGGCAACCGAGAGTCGGTTACTATATCTGCCAAATGTCAACATAGGCAACCGAGAGTCGGTTGGCATACCTGCCAAATGTCAACATAGGCAACCGAGAGTCGGTTGGCATATCTGCCAAATGTCAACATAGGCAACCGAGTGTCGGTTGGCATATCTGCCAAATGTCAACATAGGCAACCGAGTGTCGGTTACTATATCTGCCAAATGACAACATAGGCAACCGACTGTCGGTAACTATATCTGCCAGATGACAGATATATAAAACGCATATATATAATTAGTTACGAATTACAGCAATAACTCCGCCTTTCAAGGTGGAGCCTCACATGGATAGCAGCGGGGGGCTTTAGCCCTGAAATGTAAGTTTATTATTTAGGTGTGAAGCATAAAATCTTCAACCATTTTATTACTTAATCTTTTATACATCTTACAGACAAACCAACATTATTACCATATTTTTTAAAACTAATACCATCACTAATTGAAAACAAGGAAATACAGGAGCTATGTGCTACATTGGTACCTGAATTCACCCACCAATAACCATAATAACCACTATAAATAAATTGGTCTCCATAACTCCTCAAACCAAAAGCTCTTGCAGTGAAACCGCTGCGATTATCTCCGGGAAGAGGTCCCGGGGGATAATAATAAGACCAATATGATGTAGATTTTAGTTTTTTACCCGAAACCAAGTTGCCACCTAAAAAATCACTTAATTTCTTCCATTCGATACTATCAGGCACATGCCAGCCTACAGGTGTAATTTTTCTAGCGTCTATGACGGCATAATAGTTATAGTACTTTATATAATCGTAAATAGGATCATTGAGCAATATACAATAAGCTCCCGAAGTAGTGCTTTCCCATGCCAGGCTATCCATCAAGTTAGGGATTTCGCTATTATCTCTATACTTAGTAGTTTTAAGATTTTCGAGCATCCAAACCTGCTCGCCTATATGAAGCATGTGATACACATTGCCCACAATATCCGAAACGGTATCGGTTTCATCAGGAGGTGTAGAAAAGAAAAAAGTCTTTCCATAAAAAACACCTTCCGTGGTGGAATAATACGCCCGAATCAAATAGGTTGTTCCCGAGTTCAATCCGCTTATTTGACTTGTAAACTCCCCAATAGTGGAACCATCAGACGTTTTATCGTCCGAAATACTTGGTACATGGAGGTTATTCCAACATACACCACGTTCCAAAATGTCCACAGTTCCATCTGCCAAAATTTCACCACCACAGGTAGCAGCGTGTGTTGTGATATTTGAAATATCTGATGAAAATATGAACACACACTTTGCTTTCTTTTCGCATGATGTTGTTATTATGAAAAGAATAGCGAGTAACGAACCTATTCTTATACGCTTGATTCTCATTTCCGTTTTTTTTGTTGTAAGACATAACCAAAACTTGCCCCGAAATTCAAATTGGTATATTTAAACCTTGGAGCTAATGCGTTGTCAGCATGATTAAAGGCTTTATAGTGCCAATCGCATTCTATGCTAAATTTGTATCGTTTTTTTACATAAAAGTCGCACCCGACCGCAAGTTGGGGTTTCAAAAAATAGTAGCGAATTTTATTTGACATGAGCGGAAAGATTTCTTTATAAGTATGAGTATAAACATACGCCTTTTCATGCAACAAAAACCCACAAATCATATCAATACTTATAAAAGGCTTCATGAAAAATTTATTTATAAACGAAAGCTTTATGCCGATAGGGATAGTAAAATATGATGTATAATAATCATAGTGTTCAAATGTCGAATCTCTATAAATTATAGGATTTGAGCCTAAGCTAAATGACTGTTTTGAAAAGTAGATACCGGTAGTAAATCCAAGATTTTTGATTAGATTATACGTGTATTTCATTCCAAGCGAATAATTGCACTCACCCCTAATTCTATTCATGGGAAAACCTTCTCTTAAATACCCAAAATAATAATGGTAATATTTTGTTCCCATACTTGAATAGCCGTAGATTGAGAGTGCATTATCTTCCGAAAAACACAAGTCCAATGTATGCTTTGCATATGTCAAACTGTCTCTCTTGACATGCTTTTGGCAATAAGAGTTTCCTATGCAAAACAAAATCAACAATAACGAAATCGTTTTCTTCATCATATTTGAGATATTACTACAAATTTGGCAATATATATTAGTATCAATTGAGACATCAAAGATAATAAAATTAAATGAATTATAGAAAAGAATTTGTTTCTATGAAATAATTGCGCACTATTATCAATGCCACCAATGACTATCAATGACCACCTAATGACCCCAAATGACTAAGAACTAACCACCTGAATAGCCAATTCCCCCAATTGTTGTTGCGATATTTCGGAAGGCGAATCAATCATCACGTCGCGTCCCGAATTGTTTTTTGGGAAGGCGATATAGTCGCGGATGGAGTCGGAACCGCCAAACACGGCGCAAAAGCGGTCGAAACCGAAGGCGATGCCGCCATGAGGGGGCGCGCCATATTCGAAGGCATTCATCAAAAATCCAAATTGGTTTTGGGCATCTTCGTCGGTGAAGCCTAATATTTCGAACATTTTCTTCTGCAATTCTTTGTTGTGGATGCGGATGGAACCCCCGCCAATTTCAACGCCGTTGATGACCAAATCGTAGGCATTGGCTTTAATGGCTATCGGATTGGTGTCCAACAAAGGGATGTCTTCAGGTTTGGGTGCGGTGAAGGGATGATGTTTGGCATAAAAACGCTGACTGTCTTCATCCCATTCTAAGAGCGGAAAATCAATCACCCACAAAGGTTTGTAGTCGTCGTTTAGGCGCAAACCTAAACGGTTGCCCATCTCCAAGCGCAGTTCGCACAAAGCTTTGCGCGTTTTTTCGGCATTGCCTGCCAACAGCAACATCAAATCATTTTCGTGAGCGCCCATAGCGTGTGCGATAGCAACGAAATCATGGTCGGTGTAGAATTTACTCACCGAAGAGGTGAAAGTGCCATCTTCGTTATATTTCACATAGACCATGACGTTGGCGCCCACTTGCGGCTTGCGGACAAAGTCGGTCAACTCATCCAATTGTTTGCGGGTGTAAGTGGCGCAATCTTTCACGCAAATGCCCACCACAAGTTCGGCATCGTCAAACACTTTGAAATCTTTGCCTTTCACCAAGGCGTTCAACTCCACAAACTCCATCCCGAAGCGTATATCGGGTTTGTCCGAACCATAGCGCGTCATGGCTTCGTCGTAAGACATGCGCGGAAAATCATGGATGTCTATGTTTTTTATTTTTTTAAACAAATGTTTGGCAAGCCCTTCGAAGGTGTCGAGGATGTCATCGCGTGTTACGAACGACATTTCGCAATCAATCTGCGTGAATTCGGGCTGACGGTCGGCACGCAAATCTTCATCGCGAAAGCAACGCACTATTTGAAAATAGCGGTCATAACCTGCCACCATCAACAGTTGTTTGAAGGTTTGTGGCGATTGCGGCAAGGCATAAAATTGCCCGGGATTCATGCGCGAAGGCACCACAAAGTCGCGAGCACCTTCGGGCGTTGATTTGATGAGATAAGGCGTTTCAACTTCCAAAAACTGTTGATCGCTCAAATAGTTTCGTGTTTCGACCGACATTTTGTGGCGCAACTCGAGGTTGGTTTTGTTGATATTCCGACGCAAATCCAAGTAACGATATTTCATGCGCAATTCGTCGCCGCCGTCGGTGTTGTCTTCTATGGTGAAAGGAGGCGTTTTCGAAACGTTGAGCACGGTGAATTTCTCCACAGTGATTTCTATTTCGCCTGTAGGCATCTTGAGGTTTTTGTTGCTTCTTTCCGTAACGTGTCCTTCGATGCTCACCACATATTCCCGCCCCAATTGACGTGCTTCTTGGCACAAATTGGGGTTCACTTCCATATTAAATACCAATTGGGTGATGCCATAACGGTCGCGCAAATCAATAAAGGTCATACCGCCCAAATCCCGCGAACGCTGAACCCAACCGCTTAAAGTAACTTTTTTTCCTGCATCAGCGATTTTCAATTCGCCACAAGTGTGTGTTCGTAACATAAGAATATTTTTGCTGCAAAATTAATCATAATTCGCGAAAAATGGGGAAATAGTTGTATTGTGTGATTGTTATAGGGTTAAATTGTTGAGGGGCTTGTTTTGAATGATATTATTGTATGTTTATAATTATATGTGTCATGCTTTTGAAAAATGTTTAATTTTGTGTTCATTATAAATCTAAGCATTATGGAAATACTACTTTATTCCGACACCAATTATATGAAGGAAGCTTTAAAAGAGGCTCAAAAAGCTTTTGATGCCGATGAAGTGCCGATAGGAGCCATCATCGTGGGCGGCAACAAAGTGATTGCGCGAGCACACAACCTCACCGAACGCCTGACGGATGTTACGGCGCATGCCGAAATGCAAGCCATCACGGCTGCCGCAAACTATTTAGGCAGCAAATATTTGATTGATTGCACACTTTATGTAACGATAGAACCTTGTGTGATGTGTGCCGGTGCTTTGTTTTGGTCGCAGATTAGCCGCGTGGTGTATGCCGCTAAAGATCCAAAAAGAGGTTATTCTTTATTGGGCAAAAGTATCTTACATCCGAAAACGATTATTGAAGATGGTCTGCTGAAAGAGGAAGCCGCCCAATTGATGGAGGATTTCTTTAAACAGAAACGTTAGCAGCTTTGGAGCAAGAAGGAGAGGATGCTTCTTTTTGTATAATCTTACTGCTATCAATTTACATTGTTCTCCCCCCTATCTTTATATCGTTCCTAAAGGGACTTAAATTAACCCCCCTTTCTCTTTACTACCGATATTTAATCAGGTCTGGCTTTTCGCTACAATCCCTGGCGCGTGCATCCAAGATATCTTATGGTACATAAATCATTGGAAAAGTCCCATCTTCCTCTTTATGGTTTAGATTAAAGCAATTTTAGTAAAATAGTGATTCATAGGCACAATAATTTTATTTGATGTCGCTGGAATACCTCTTGCTAAAGCAAGAACTTTTTTAGGTAAAGCCGGTATGGTTTTAATTACCTTCGTTGTATTTTACCATTTTCTAAATTATTAGGTTCTAAATTTCAAGACTCAAATCTCAATTTATAAACTATCTTTTTCTTCGTGCTCTCCGTGTTTAAGCAGCAATAAATTTTCCCCTTTATAAAGAAATAATTTGTATCTTTGTCAAGCGATTTCCACACATGTGATAATGGATAGGCTAATACGTAATATAATTTAATATAAACCATTAAAAACAAACGACCTATGGCAGCATTTTACAACACCCACATTCACACTTTTCGCGGAGACAAAGACGTGCCCGAAAACTATCTTCCTATCGGATTGGTAAAACTATTATCCACCAAAGTGGGATTCTTTATCGTTGCCAACCTGATGTCTTGGTTGAACTCCTTTTCCAAAAACGGCATGTTCGAACGCTATCGTTTGTTTGCGGCTCTTGGCAAATTGGGCAGTCAACAAGCTATTTTCGAGAAATGTTATAACGAATATCCCAAAGACACCAAGTTTATTGTCTTGACGATGGATATGGCGTATATGGGAGCAGGCGCCGTGCCCCGCAAATACGAAGACCAACTCATCGAGCTAAGTAATCTGCAAAAGACCTATCCTGACAATGTGCTGCCCTTTATCCATATTGACTGCCGCCGCGACAATTGTTTCGATTTGTTCAAAACCGCCATCGAACAGTGGAACTTCAAAGGACTGAAACTCTATCCAACCTTAGGGTCTTTTCCCTTTGATAAACGCTATTATCCCATTTATGAATATTGCCAAGCCCACAACCTGCCTGTGGTGGCGCATTGTTCCGATGGCAACCCTGTGTTTTATAAAGGCAAGAAAGATGATTTGTTGCAACTCTTGCAAGGCAGCACCATCCCTCTTCTCATAGGCAAAAAGGACAACAAAGCTTTGTGCGCCTATTTCACGCATCCCTTGAATTACAAAAAAGTGATGGACGATTTTCCCAATCTGAAGATATGCCTAGCACACTATGGAAAAGGCAACGACGAACCCAACGATGTGGGCGGCATGAATTGGGACGAAACCATTAAGGAGATGATGATGACTTATCCCAATCTGTATGTGGATTGTGCGTATTCCTTATACAATGAAAAATGGTGGTCCTCCCTAAAGGTTCAATTGGCTTCTAACGCTCTTTTACGCGAGCATTTTCTGTTTGGCAGCGATTTCTATATGCTCGAAGTGGACGGAACCGAAAAACAATGTGACATAGATTTCCGTGCCTACATCGGCGAAGAATTGTTTCAACAGATAGCGGTTACAAATCCGAAGAAGTTTATGAATGTGGTCTAAGCGCGCGTTTGACAAGACCCAAATACCAAATACCAAGGGCGAGATCTCAAATTAATCTTTCTTCTTAGTGATTCTAAGTGCTCTCTGTGTCTCCGTGGTTTATTCTTTTACTCAATCTTCCAACTCACCCTCTTTTCCCCGTCCAACCTCCTTCTGCCCAATTTTCTCTGTCCAAACTTCTGTATTGTATAGCTTCCGCGAGATGATGATTTTGTATCTCGGTAGAGCCATCAATATCGGCAATGGTGCGGGCAACTTTCAAAATGCGGTCGTAAGCGCGTGCGGATAAGCTGAGTTTTTCCATTGCAGTTTTCAACAAGGTGGAGCCCGATTCGCTGATCTTGCAATAAGTCTGCAACAATTTTGTATTCATTTGCGCATTGCAATACACGCCCGGAACTTCCTGAAAGCGATCTTCCTGAACTTTGCGTGCAGCAATAACACGTTCGCGCACCAGTTCACTTTTCTCCGAAGATTGCACGCGACTCAACTCCCGAAAGGGAACGGGTGTTACTTCCACATGGATGTCAATTCTGTCCAACAAAGGACCCGAAACTTTGTTCAAATACTTTTGAACCACACCCGGACCACATACACATTGTTTGTCAGGATGATTATAATAGCCACAAGGGCAGGGGTTCATCGCTGCAATCAGCATAAAGCTGGCAGGATATTCCACTGTGAACTTCGCCCTCGAAATCGTCACCACCCTATCTTCCACAGGTTGGCGCAACACCTCCAAAACGGTACGTTTGAATTCAGGCAATTCGTCTAGAAACAACACCCCATTGTGTGCCAACGAAATCTCACCGGGCTGCGGAAAACTACCCCCACCAACCAAAGCCACATCGCTAATAGTATGATGCGGTGCCCGAAAGGGACGCACGGTGATCAAAGAAGAATTCTTTGCCAACTTGCCCGACACCGAATGGATTTTGGTAGTCTCCAGTGCTTCATGCAAATTCAGTGGTGGCAGAATGGAAGGCAAACGCTTTGCCAACATGGTTTTTCCGGCACCCGGAGGACCAATAAAGATAACATTATGCCCACCCGAAGCGGCAATTTCCAAAGCACGTTTGATGTTTTCTTGTCCTTTCACATCCGAGAAGTCGAACTCATACTCGTTCAAGCTAGCAAAAAACTCCTCCCGTGTATTCACCTCCATAGGCTCAATGACCAAGTTGCCATTCAAAAAATCAACCACTTGCTTGAGCGAATTCACCCCAATCACTTCCAAATTATTCACTATGGCGGCTTCCCGAGCATTTTGTTCGGGCAATATAAACCCTTTGAAACCTTGATTGCGGGCTTCTATCGCTATGGGCAAAGCTCCCTTGATGGGCTGCAACGACCCATCCAACGATAGCTCGCCCATGATGATATACTTCCCTAACATATCTGCCTTCAATTGATCGGAGGCTGCCAAGATGCCCAAAGCAATAGGCAAATCATAAGCCGAGCCTTCTTTTTTGATATCCGCTGGAGCCATATTCACCACAATACGCCTCCCGGGATAGGAAAAGCCGTTGTTTTTGAAGGATGCCACAATGCGTTGTTGGCTTTCTTTCACTGCGCTGTCGGGCAATCCTACCATAAAAAAGTTCAAGCCGACATCAATGTTGACTTCTATTGTGATGGTGATAGCATCAATGCCATAAATGGCGCTACCGTATGTTTTTATTAGCATGAGAGTGATTTTTACAAAATTCGAAAACAAATTTATTTTATTTATTTGACATAGAAGCAAGTTTTTTTAGAAATCTTAAAGTTTGTTAAAACCAAAACGGAATTGTTTTAGTAATAGATTAGAATTTAGCAATATATAGAACAGTATAAAAAAGAGAAATTAACAAGGGCTTAAATACTCGATGAGCATTTTAATTATTTACTAATTTTGCCGCCAACCATAAACTTAAATTTAAAACATAAAAATGAAAAAACTCACTCTTTCAATCATTTGTTTGTTGGTTTTTGCTGCAGGAGCGGCGAAAGCGCAACAAGTTCTTAATTCAAACTTCGAAGCTTGGGACAACTTAGGTTCCGCTACCGAGGAACCCACTAATTGGAATTCTTTTAAAACTGGTACAGGAACTTTGATTTCTTTTACTTCGCAACAATTAAAACGTTCGACACTAAAAAGACCGGGGTCTTCAGGAACATATAGTGCTGTTATTTGGGCAAAGTCAGTGCTTACTACTCTTGCCAATGGCAATTTTACAACAGGGCAAGTTAACGCCAATAGTGGTACACCTACCGATCCCTCTAATTTTAATGCAACCGTAATTACTGATCCATTATTTAGAGCCCCATTAACTGTACGTCCGGACTCATTAATCGTATGGATAAAATTTAAGCCTGCAGGAACAGGTGCTGATTCTGCACGTGTCAGTGCCATCATTCATGATAATTATGCGATGCATGATCCGGCAGATGCTGGCTCTGCATCCCATCTGGTTGGGAAAGCAATAAAAAACTTTGCAAAAACCAATGGTGCATGGATACGCAAAAGTATTCCATTTACATATCCTGGACCTGCGACTAATCAACAGTATATTTTAATAACTTTTACAACGAATAAAACCCCGGGCTCAGGCACAGCAGGTGATAGTTTGTATGTGGATGATTTGGAATTATTCTATAACCCAGTATTGACAACAGGCACCATGAGCACCACTACCTATTATGTTTCTTCCACACAAGGAACAGCTATAAGTGTTCCGTTCACCTTGACGGGAAATATGGTAACAGGCAATCATGTTACAGCACAATTATCGGACCCTACAGGTTCATTTGCCACTTATACTAATATTGGTAATTTAACCACAACCACTTCGGGAACCATTCCAGGAACTATTCCAGCAGGCATACCAACGGGCAGTGGTTATCGTGTTAGAGTCATTACTGACAACTATCCATTGACGGCAGCCGACAATGGCACCAACCTTCAAATTTATTTGGCATCAAACGCTGTTACTTCAGCAGCAACACAAACTATAGAAGCCGGCACCAATGGAACTGTTTTGACAAACTCAGAAGTAGGTGTTGCCACCTCACGCGAGTGGAAGTATGCTACGGCTATTGCCGGTCCTTACGTTTCCTTTTCTCCTGTAGAAACAGGCGCTACTTTGACACCTACGTTTGGAACGTATGGAACCTGGTATATTAACTGCACATCAAACTTCCCCAACAGTATCACCACCACTTCAAATCAAGTGCAGATAGATGTTGTGGACAATCAAATTGCCCCTTCATCAATGCAGAATATTGACATGAATGTCAACGGAACAGATGTGTTGGTGACCGAATATCCTGTAGGAACTTCACGCGAATGGTTGTATGCAACAGCTTCGGGCGGTCCTTATAATTCTTTTTCACCGATGGAAACGGCAACAAATTATACGCCTTTGTTTACTACAGCCGGAACCTATTATGTGATTTGTCATAGTCAAATCAGCGGCATCCCCGTGACTTCCTCAGAAGTGATGATTGTTGTTACGGATGTTACCGGAATTCGAACGTATCAAAATGAAAACTATTCGGTATATTTTTTCGACAACCAACTTAATGTTGATTTGAAATCATCAAGCTTGAATAATCCTACAATACAAGTTTACAATATCAACGGACAATTGGTAGGTAATTTTACCTTGAAGAACCATACTCTTAATAGTATCGCAATCCATATCTCTGCAGGTTTGTATATGTTCCGCATTTCGGATGTTGATACAATAGAAACGGGTAAGATTATCAAACCGTAAATCTGTTGATTGGGAACATTGAAATATGTTTCCAATAATAAATTAGTTGGGAATTACTTCCGGAAGGAGTTTCCAAATATATGTTTTGAAGGAAGTAACGAGAAACATTTTTTTGTTTGGATGAACAATGGCAAGGTAATATTTTATTGTCACTATTGAGTAATAAACGGTATTATCAGCCCTGTTTGAAATCATGGCATAATTATTGAAACAAAAAATAATCCTCAATATCTAAGTTTTTATGTACCTTTGTGAAAATCTATATACCCACAAAGCTTAAGTTCAAATATGGATTAAGATACGAACATTATTATTTACTTAAAACTAATTCAATGAAAAAACTATTTACGTTAGCTATTATTTTTATATTTGTTGCTGCCACAGGGGTTATTAAGGCGCAACAAGTCAACAATTCAGGATTTGAAACCTGGGACAACTTAGGTGCAGCCACCGAAGAGCCTACCGATTGGAATTCGTTTAAAACAGGCACAGGAAGCTTAATTTCATTCACCTCGCAACAAATAAAACGTTCAACTGTTGTTAGACCCGGTTCAGCAGGAACCTACAGTTGTGTTATATGGTCAAAGATGGCACCTATTGGCGGTATTCTTGCCAATGGTAATTTTACTACCGGACAAGTTAATGCCAACAGTGTTACACCTACTGACCCTACCAATTTTAATGCAACGGTTATAACCGACCCTGCTTTCAGCGAAGCATTGACCGGACATCCCGATTCATTAGTGGTTTGGGTGAAATTTAAACCTGCCGGCGCAGGTGCCGATTCTGCTCGTGTAAATGCATTTATCCATGATTCATATAATATGAAAGACCCGGCTGATGTTGCTGCTGCTGCACATCTTGTGGGCGTAGCTGTTGAAAATTTTCCTTCAACCAATGGACAATGGTCACGTTTGAGCATACCTTTTGCTTATCCCGGACCTGCAGTGACTCCTGCCTTTATATTAATTTCATTTACCACCAATAAAACTCCAGGCAATGGAACAGCAGCTGATAGTCTTTATGTGGACGATTTATCCTTAATTTATAATTCCGGAGGTATTCCAACGGTGAATAAACCTCAGAAGTATAATGTTTATACCGATGCCAACGATTTAATCATACAAGCATCTTTCCAGAAGCCGGTGAAATCTGAGATATGCATTTATAACATCAACGGACAATTGATATATAAAAATCAGGTTAATTCCGCTTTGGTGAGCGAACATGTCACATTGAATTCAATGAATAAAGGCATGTACATAGTAACTATTACTAACGAAGCCGGAGATATGTTTAGCCAGAAAATTACCATCAATTAATATTTTTGTTAGTTTTGCAGATTATTGTTGAATTTAATAAACCGAAAATGACAAATTGTTATAAGACGCTTTGCATTACAACCCTTTTTATTGTGGCAGGATTCTTTGCTCCTGCTACACTTCTTTCCCAAAATGTTGTGGTGAAAGGTAAAGTAACAGAATTTGAATCGGGCAATGCTGTTCCATTCGTTAATATTGGAATTAAAGATCAGCACAAAGGAACCACCTGCGACCTGTATGGGATGTACGACCTATTATTAGAACCTGGCGAATATACTATATTGTATTCCTCTATTGGATATGAGAAATTGTCGAAAACAATCACTGTTAAAGCTGGCAAACCTGTGACGCTTGATGTAGTGATGAAACTTTTGGTTACGGAATTAAACATGACGGTTGTTTCCGGTTCCAAATACGAACAAAAACTGGAAGATGCTACCAATTCAGTGGATATCTTACGCCCTTCGATGTTAGAAACAAAGAATGTGCTGACCTTGGACAAAGCTATTGAATCTGTTCCCGGAGTTGCTATTGTTGATAACGAACCACAAATTAGAGGCGGTAGTGGTTTTAGTTCCGGTTTGGGAAGTCGGGTGATGATATTGATAGATGAAATTCCTATTATGAGCCCTGATGCTGGTCGTCCGGTTTGGAACTTTTTGCCTGTGGAAGATGTGGAACAAATTGAAGTCGTGAAAGGGGCTTCATCGGTCATGTATGGTTCGGCAGCTTTGAATGGCGCTATCAATATACGCACAGCCTATCCAAAGGAAAAAACCATGACGAAAGTCACGATGACAAGTGGTATTTACAGCACACCACCGAAACGCTACACCAAATCATGGGATGGTTTTAATCCGATTATACTCGGAGCTAGTTTTATACATTCGCAACGAGTCAATAACTTTGATTTTGTGTTGGGTGGCAACTTTTTATCCGACCCGGGATATATTGGTGCACCACCTGATAGTGCAGGTAAGGGTGCATTTGATAAGAATTTCCGCGTCAATTTTGGCACACGTGTTCGTTCAATTAAAGTGGATGGACTGACTTATGGGTTGAACGGCAATTTCATGTACTCAAAAAACACACAAGCATATTTTTGGAAAGATGCCGATTCAAATATTTATAGAGCTTATCCCGGTGCTATCACAAATTTCAACGAGTTTCAAATGTATGTTGACCCTTATGTGAAATATTTTGGACCCAAAGGCGCTTCACATTCGTTGAAAAACAGATTTTATTATGCCAACAATGGTGCCAGCAACGATCAGCAAACCATGTCCTATTCAGTTTACGATGAATATCAATTTTCAAAAGTATTTAAGAAACTTGGAAACTTGGTTATCAATGCAGGCATCATGAATAATTACTCCTATTCGTTTGGAAAAGTATTTTCAGGGGTTTCCGGTCATAATGGTTCCAAATCATCAGATAATTTGGCGGTGTATGTGCAATCGGAAAAGAAATTCTTCAATTGGCTTACGGTTTCGGCTGGAGCACGTTGGGAATATTATCACTTGGGCGATTACACCGATAGCAAACCTATTTTCAGAGCTGGTTTGAACATGCGTGCCTCGAAAGGAACTTATGTGCGCGCTTCCTTTGGTCAAGGATTTAGGTTTCCTTCTATTGGTGAACGCTATATTTCGACTTATTCCGGAAATTTTGGAATTTATCCTAACCCTGATTTGAAATCTGAAACCAGTTGGAACACTGAATTAGGCATTAAGCAATTGTTTAAAATCAAGAACTTTGTTGGCTTTGTGGATGTATGCGGATTTTTACAGCAATACAAAAACTTTATTGAATTCACTGCCGCTTTGTGGGGCAGAAATTTGTTGCCCGATAGTTCAGGATATGATTTCAAAAAGAACCTAGGCTATAAATTCTTGAATACTTCTGATGCCCGCGTTTGGGGAATAGATTGTGCTTTGATGGGCGAAGGCAAGTTTACCAAAAACTTCTCGATGACCATCATGGCAGGCTATACGTTCTCCAGACCTACATGTTTAGACCCCAACAATGTGTATTATACCGACACCGTTCTGAATAAAGATTTCACCTACGCCAGTACTTCATCGGATACACGAAAAAACATCTTGAAATATCGCTTTGAGCAACTTGGAAAACTTGATGTGGATTTCAAATACAAGAGCGTTTCGCTTGGGTTTAGCGGTAAATATTATGGCTTCATGTATAATATCGACAAATTCTTTTTGGAGAACGACCGCCCGGGCTTTTTTGCTACCGGCATAAAAGAATATCGAAAAGATCATCATAATGGAGATTATGTGCTTGACACACGAGTGAGTTATGAATTGAAAAAACATTTCAAATTCTCGGTTCTGATTAATAATTTATTAAATAACGAATATTCTTTGCGTCCCATTTATGTTCAACCACCTCGGGTTACTTCGATTCAAATTGTTTATAAAGTTTAGTTACCATGAAAAAAAAATATTATTTTTCTTTCCTTTTCTTATTGGTTTCAAGCATTAGTTTGACCTTCTTTGCTTCTTGCAGAAAATATATTGACGACACCCCTGTGGTGAAAACTCCCGATGAGTTACTCTGTCAATCCAATATCACCGGCGGTTGTTTCGACCAGTGGGTTTCTATTGATGACGGATATGGTTTGATTTGCATGGAACCTGCCGGGGGGTATTTAAGAACACTCAACTATTTAACCACCTTACCTAGTTCCATCGGTGGTCCCGGACCATTAACAACTGACAGTTCGCGCGATTCTCATTCAGGAACGTATGCTGCGTTGCTGATTACAGGTACGTTTAGCCCTCAAGGCTCTCCGCTTATCATACCGGGATTGGTTGGGACAGATTCGCTTGATATTCCAAATGCTACCATCCACTTAGGAAAACGATTTACAGCCCGTCCGGATAGTTTGCAAGGATGGTACAAATATGTTCCCGTGGGCGGCGATTCGGCTATGGTTTCGGTGTTGCTTTCCAAATATAATGTAGCTGCTCAAAAAAGAGATACGATAGGTTTGTTGCGCCAAATATATCATAACACGGTCTATAACTATACCTTTATTGATTTGCCCATCACCTATTATTCAGGCGAAACCCCAGATAGTCTTACTTTACTGTTTTGCGCAAGTGCAGGAGTCAATTTTGTGGATTTGTTGTCATGCAAAGGACAAGTGGGAAGCCGTATGTGGATAGACGAAATTTCGTTTGTGATGCCTTAATTTCTGTGATATTTTGCTAACGGACGGATATCGATTGGGTTTCTCCCATCAAAATACTGCGACTTCGCATAGCCGTTTTCAGTGTTTTGACATTATGAAATTCTCATGTATTCTATCTGCTTCTTATCCATATTAAGCCTCAGAATAACGTTTAATATCTTTCTGTAATACATTTTTGAATATAATACTTCAGATTTACATGTCAATAGGCACTGATCTGAAAAATCTAAGGCAGGTTGTCATGGAAACAATTGCCGAAGCCAACATGATTTTAGCAACCATTGATATGTTTTTCATCTTACCAATACTAATTTTCGTTCATCTAAATTTATTCAAATGAAACCCGACACTTTGGATCGGTAATTGTATGCGATGCACAGTTTGGCAGAGGTTCGCAACTTGGAGAGGCTCCAAACATGTTGATTATTATTTTCTTAGGATTTTCTCAGAAATCATCTGAACTCGACAGATTTCGGAAATCTGGAAGATTTCATGACAGAAAAAAGAGACTGCTGGGGTTTATTTTCCCCTGTTGATATTCGTTTTTTGCCTGTCACTCTATGTTTGGGGTTTTTCAAAATTAATCCTAAAGCTTCTATATTAAGCATATTCACTAAATTACAGCGATATTTTCAAAATCAATCTCTTTTCATATCATTAACTTTTTTATTCCTCCAATTCACCCCGCCAACTCAACCTGTCCCGTACACGCAGTGTCGGGATCAACTCAATAAACTAAATCAACTAAATTAACTCAGTACCACTCCCAAATAAAATGGTTTATAATAATTTCAAAAAACATATCTCCATCAAAAAAAAAAAAATACCTTTGTCTTAAATATTATTTATAAAGAAATACAACATGGAAACGATTAAAAGAATTGGAGTGCTGACTTCGGGAGGGGATGCACCGGGTATGAATGCGGCGATACGCGCGGTGGTGCGTACAGGATTATATAGAAAACTGGAAGTAGTGGGCGTGATGCGCGGCTACCAAGGACTAATTGAAGGTGAGTTTCAGGTGATGCACAATAGTTCGGTAGCAAACATCATTCAACGCGGGGGAACCATCTTGAAAACCGCCCGCAGCGAAGAGTTTCGCACGGACGAAGGTATGGCAAAGGCATATCAAAATCTCATGAGTCATGAGATTGATGCTTTGGTGGCGATAGGGGGCGACGGGACGTTTCGTGGAGCGATGGCATTTGGCGGGAAGTACGATTTTCCTATTGTTGGTGTGCCAGGAACAATAGATAATGACTTGTATGGTACGGATTTCACGATAGGCTACGACACGGCGATTAATACGGTGATAGAGGTGGTGGACAAACTGCGGGACACGGCGGCATCGCACAATCGTTTGTTTTTTGTGGAGGTGATGGGACGCGATGCGGGATTTATTGCGCTGCGAAGTGGCATAGCCGGCGGCGCAGAAGACATCTTAGTGCCTGAAGACCCTACTGACATCGACAAACTGATAGCGAAACTGCAAAACGATAGGAGGGAAAACAAAACTTCGGGCATTATCATTGTGGCAGAAGGCGACGATCAGGGCGGTGCGTTGGAAGTGGCGCGGAAGGTGAAAGAGAAATGCGACTCGTACGAGACGCGGGTGTCTATCATCGGACACATGCAACGCGGGGGCTCGCCCACGTGCATGGACAGGGTGCTGGCAAGCACGCTGGGTTATGATGCCGTGAACGCTTTGCTGGACGGACAACGCGGGGTGATGATAGGACAAATAAACAAAAAGACAGCGTTTATTCCTTTTGAGAAAGCCACCAAGCATCATCAGGAAATGAACAAAAGTATGTTGGCGATGGCGCATGTGTTATCCTTATAAACAATGGAACGGGTTACGCTGTTTGCTGATGTGATATTGCCCTTGCCGATACCCGGCTTGTTTACCTATAGGGTTCCGTTTGAGATGAACGATGTGTTGAAGCGGGGCGTGAGGGTGGTGGTTCAATTTGGCAAAAAGAAGATTTATACAGCTTTGGTGTATAGGATACATGAGAATGTGCCGGAGGGATATGTGCCGAAATATATTTTAAATATTTTGGATGATGCGCCGATAGTGAATGATATACAGTATCGGTATTGGAATTGGATAGCGGACTATTATATGTGTAGAATAGGCGAGGTGATGAATGTTGCGTTGCCGTCGTCGTTGAAGTTGGCGTCGGAAAGTTGCGTGGTGATGAATCCTGAATTCGATAGGAATTTTCAGTTGTTGTCGGATAAGGAGTTTTTGATTGCCGAGGCGTTGGATATACGGCAGAAGCTTACGTTGACGGAAATCTCCGATATCATTGAACAACAGAAAATCATTCCGTTGATAAAAACAATGATAGAAAAGAAGATACTCTTGCCCGAAGAAGAGCTTCACGATAAGTTTAAGCCGAAGAAAGAGGTGTGTGTGAGGCTGAGTGAGGTGTATGAAGATGAAAAGGTGTTGGGCGAATTGCTGAATACCTTGGATAGGAAAGCGAAGATGCAGATGCAATTGATGATGGCGTATCTGCATTTCACGCGCAACGTGCATCCTGCGCCGAAAAATCTGAGCAGAGCCGATTTGTTGGCAAAAGCGGAAGCTACGGTGGCGCAATTGAGTGCGTTGGTGAAGAAAGGGGTGTTGGAAACCTACGAAATTACGCAATCGCGTTTGAAAGAATATGACAGCGTAGCAGATGTGGATTCCATAGAGCTGAATGATGAGCAAGGGAAGGCACTTGAAGCGATACATCAGCATTTTGAAGAGCGGGATGTGGTGCTGTTGCATGGCATCACCTCGAGCGGGAAGACGGAAATCTATATTAAACTGATACAAGAGACGATTGACAAGGGGAAACAGGTGTTGTTTTTGTTGCCTGAGATAGCGTTGACCACTCAAATCATCAACAGGTTGCGGAAGTATTTCGGGAAGCAGGTGGGGGTGTATCATTCTAAATATAATAACAACGAACGGGTGGAGGTGTGGAACAAAGTGCTGCCGCCCGATACGGATTCGGTGGGTGAGCCGTATAAGATAGTGTTGGGAGCGCGTTCGTCGTTGTTTTTGCCGTATTATAATCTTGGGTTGGTGATAGTGGACGAGGAACATGACACTTCGTATAAGCAAAACGAGCCTGCGCCGCGCTATAATGCCCGCGATGCAGCCATCTATCTGGCGCATTTGCATGGAGCCAAAACGGTGTTGGGCTCGGCGACGCCTTCGGTGGAAACGTACTTCAGTGCGTTGAGTGCCAAGTTTGGTTTGGTAGAGTTGAATAAGCGTTATGGGGATATGGAGCTGCCCGAAATTGTGGTGGCGAACCTCAAAGAGCAAACGCGGCATAAAAAGATGAAAGCATTCTTTTCGGAAACGCTATTTAGTTTGACTACGGATGCGTTGAAGAACAAGGAGCAGGTGATATTATTTCAGAATCGGCGTGGGTTTTCGACGCGGGTGGAATGTGGGGACTGTTGTTGGGTGCCGAGTTGTAAGTATTGCGATGTTACCTTGATATATCATAAGCAGATTAATGCCTTGAAGTGTCATTATTGTGGTTATACGACTAAGGTACCTGAAGAATGTCCTGCCTGCAAAAGTACTAAAGTGTTGACGAAAGGTTTTGGCACAGAGCGGATAGAAGAAGAAACGGCTTTGTTGTTTTCGGATGCGAATATTGTGCGTATGGATTTAGATTCCACGCGAACGAAGAATGCGTATCAGCAAATTATCAATGATTTTGAAGATAGAAAGACACAAATCTTAATCGGCACGCAAATGGTGACAAAAGGCTTGGACTTTGAGAATGTTAGTCTGGTGGGGATATTGAATGCGGACAATATGTTAAGCTTTCCTGACTTCAGAGCGCACGAGCGGGGTTATCAAATGATAGCGCAAGTGAGCGGACGGGCAGGCAGAAAGAATAAGCGGGGCAAAGTGGTGATACAAACGTATAATCCTGAGCATCCAATCATCCGTCAGGCGCTACGAAATGATTATCATGCTATGTGTAACGAGCAATTGCATCAGCGGAAACGTTTCGGGTATCCGCCCTTTAGCAGGTTGATACAGATAACGGTGAAACACCAGGATACGGGGGTGTTGAACGAGGCGGCAAACTATTTGGCGCATAATTTGAAGTTGACTTTTGGGAAGAAAGTGTTCGGTCCGGAGTATCCTGTGGTGGGACGCATCAAGAACTTGTATTTAAAGAATATTCTCATCAAGTTGGAGCGCGATGCGCATCTGCAACAGCATAAAGAGGAGATACTGAAAGTGATTCAGGAGTTCTCCAAGAGACATACAACCGTGAGGGTTAGTCTGGACGTTGATCCTGTGTAGGGGGCTTTTTGCTACGGTCGTCCACGCGATATCCGCGTTTATAAATAATCAATCCGTTTAGGAAATTGCGCAGCACCTGGTCGCCACATTCTTCATAGTTGTCGTGGTCGGGATTGCGAAAGAGGGCGTTGAGGCGGGGTTTGCTCATGGTGAAGCCTGCTAATTTCAAGATATGAATGATATCGTCATCGCGCAAGCTGAGGGCGATGCGGAGTTTTTTCAGGATATCGTTGTTGGACATTTGCATATAAAAATGGTTTTTGAATTGGGGTGTAAAAGTAAGGAATTTTTTTTAGTTGTAGATTAGGTAGTTTGTTCAAATTAAAATACAACTACCCAAAATTGAGCACTATGAATTATGAATAAGCGAATTACGATTGGAGGGGCGGAATGTTTTTGTATATAAGCTCTTGTCAATATAATGCATAAACAAAAAAAGCTACCCGAAATGGGTAGCTTTTGTAGAATGCTTAGAATGATTTTTTATTTGATGATTTGAATCTTGCGGGTGAAGTTTTGTTTTTCAGTGGTCACAACAACAAAATAAATGCCTTTGGTGTAGTCAGAGGTGTTTAATTGTAGGCTGTTTGTGAATATGTCTTGCTCGAAAACTACACTTCCCAATAGGTTGATAACTTTGATGTGTTTTATTTTTTCGGGAGAGTTGATAGTAAGCATATTGCTGGCAGGATTTGGGAAGAGGCTAATATCGGATGAAGGATTATCAGCGACGTCGGCAACGATGTCAATGGAAACATCGTCAAGAATCAAATAATCCTCATCAGCAGCACTTTTGGCATGGAATCCCACATAATAGGTACCCGATGAAGGAACAGTGAATACGGTGCTGGATACAGGATATGTAGTATCGGTGATGGAGGGAAGATTCACCAATTGGGTAGTCATGCCAGCAACGGATGCAGCAGAACCGATGTTTACGTTCATAGCTTCGGGAAAGGTACTGGCAAAAGGTCTATAGTAAAATCGTAGGCGATAATTGGTTCCGGCAAACATGCTGATACATTTGGTGAACAACCAATCGTCAGCAGCAGTGGTTCCATTGGTGTTGTAAGGATAAGCTGCAAAGCCGGTTCCAGTGTGTGCATATTGTGCTCCGGTGTAGATTCCCCATGTGAAAGCATCTGCATTGTTGTTGAGTACTGTCCATCCTGCTAAGTTGTCGGTGGCTTCGAAGCCCATAGCATAAGGAATGGTTGCTGTTCCGATAGACAAATTGACGGTGGTGGTGTCGTTTGTAGCAACGCCGTCTCCGGAAAGAGAAGTGTAAGCTTTAATTTTATACAGACCTGCAACGGATAGGTTAGCAGCTTGGGCACCGGTGAAGGTGTAGGTTGCCGTACCTGCAAAAGCGATTGAGCCGGTGTAAGTAGCAGTGACAGGAGTGTTATTGTTTATTTTATAAGAAACCGGGAAATTGGAAATGGCAGTAGCGCCGTTATTTTTTATGGTAACAACGATATTTTCTGCGGATGATAAGTTGTTGCAAGTGGTGACAGGTGAGGTTATGGCGGTGACGCCGGCATCAATAGCAGCAGGTTCAGCAACAGAGATATTGTCAAGGGCAAACAAATCACCGTCGGCACCTGTAACATTCCATGCAATCATGAATGGTGCTGCTTTATAAGCCGTGATGTCGCATGAGACTTCACGCCAGCCCCAACCTGTGAAGGAAGTAACGGTGTTGGCATCCCAAAGGGTAGTCCATGATGTGCCTCCATTGGTTGAAATCTTGCATTGCAATGTTGCACCAGGGACTCCTTGGCCACCAGCAGGCAGGTAATCGTAGCTAAATCCGAGCCAAAACTTCAGGAATAATGATGTTGCGCTGGAGGTTCCTGTGATGGAAGGAGTCTTCAACCATTCGTTTTGAGTTTCTGTAGGCAAGCAATAAGGGCAAATGGCTGAATAGACATTGGTCGGATCAATCGTGGTGAATGGGGTGGCAGTGGGATTGGCTTGTTGCCATGATTTTGCTGTGAGTAATATTGTGGTTGTCCAAGAGGTGGGCAACCAAGTGCCATCAAAGTTTTGCGTCATATAACTTACTTTTGATGGGTGAGACGGTGCTGCATAATATACTGTTCCTTGCGAATTGTTGTAGGTTTGGAGCATCCCATTGAGTTGGGTTTTGGATAATAATGCTGCATTTACGGTTGTTTTGCCAATTTTAGTTTGGCTAAAACTTACCATAGCAAAACTAATTGCTAAAAAGAAAAGCGTAAATTTTTTCATTGTGAAATTGTTTAAAATGAAATTAAATGTAAAAGTACTAAAATGAATTGATTTTTAATAAATGATTAAAAAGAACGAGAACTGATTTATTGTTTATTTTGGTGGAACTGTTTTGGGTTCAGCTTTGATAAATTCGTTTAGAAGATTATAATAGAGCGTTTGTATATCTTTTTTCTTTTTTATTTCGAATATATAATAGTTGCCATCGCTGCGATATTGTATGGTTGTGGAAAGCACTTTGTAATCGGGAAAGGTTTTTAGGATATGGTCTTTGATTTTGTTGGGAACCGCTGAAAAAGGGATAGTCCAAATGGTTTCTATCCATTCGCCGGTTTCTTTTATATGGATGGCGCCTTTGAGTTCGCCTTTGACGAGGGTGGCTGTATAGAAGCCTTTTCCTTTTTCCCAAAGGGGATTCACCGTGTCGTTCACTTTGACTAATAGGGTGTTTTTCACAGTCATCGGGACAAATTTTGTTTCAATTTTCTGAGCGAAACTTGGGAGAAATATGACGCTACAGAGGCAAAGAAGAAGGAACTTTTTCATAAGATAAAATTTTTACGAAATTAGATAATATTTCATTTCAAAAACAAAAAAAGAAATATTTATTTGAACTATTTTATTAAGGCTGCAAAAGTATTCTTCAACCCGCTGTAATTGGTGAGTTCGAGTTTCACTTTTCCAACGATAATAGCAGATTCGGCAAGGATAGGAATTTTGTTTTTGTCGTCGGTTACCCAAAGAGTTACAGGATATGGATCTTTGAAAATGGTACCTGTTAGCACTTGTGGTTTCAGTTTCAAACAACGTACTTTTCCAAAGCTGGTGCTGATGGTTTCTTTGCCTACATATACGATTTTGGTTGAATAAACGGTGTCGTCGAGTAAAAACTTTACATAAAACTCGTCGTTGTTGCCCAATTTGGTGACGTCATAGGTGCGGCAATAATAGATAGCTGATAATAAATCTTGCACATACGGTGGTGTGGTGATGGTGGCTTGTTTATTCTTTTTGTTGTCAACAAAATAAGCAACATTTTTGTTTTGATTGAAGGTAACATCCTGATTGATGATATATCCGCCTTCGTCTATTCGGCGCAAGAAAAGCCAAGGAGCCAATGTTTCTTCATCAAGATAGGATTCGTAATGGTCCTCCACTTTATAGAACCAATTGAACGCACCTTTTGTTTTCCCGATGGCTTCTATGTGCAAAGTGCTGCGGTTGTTGATGAGTTTGTTTTCGTTTTTAATGCCAAAAACGACATTGCCTGCATTGACTTGCCCGGTGAGCAAAGCATCGTAATAGACTTTGTAGGTCAATATCTCGCCACGCTGAAAGGCGGTGTTAGGTTCGACTCTCAATTGGGCTTTGGTTTGTGCTGCAATGAACACTATGAACATTGCAAGGATTATTCGCGTTTTCATGGTCTAATGATTTTAATTTCGATAGGGTAAAGCAAATACCATTCCAAAAATAAAATAGTAAGTATCACTGTCATTTTATCAGACAACAATGTTGATAATTTTTCCTTGAATGATGATGACTTTCTTTGGTGGATTGGAAGTTAACCATTTCTCTGATTCGGGTGCGCTGAGGACTGCTTTTTCAATTTCAGGGATGGATAAACTAAGCGGCAACTCAAGTTTGAAGCGCATCTTGCCATTGAAAGAAACCGGATATTGATGGGAACTTAGCGTGAGATACTTTTCATCATACCCAGGAAACTCTACTTGGGTGATGCTGCCTGTGTTGCCCAACATGCTCCAAAATTCTTCAGCAATGTGAGGTGCAAAAGGCGAAATTATAATAGCCAAATCATGCAAAACTGCGCGTTTGTTGCATTTTAGTTCGGTGAGTTCGTTCACACATATCATGAAGGTGCTCACCGCCGTGTTGAAGGAAAAACGTTCGATATCTTCCTTCACCTTTTTGATGGTTTTGTGAATCACACGCAATTCGTCGGGTGTCGGTTCTTCATTGCTCACACAGAAATTGTTATCAGCATCGTGAAACAAACGCCACAATTTGCGGATGAAACGAAACACGCCTTCGATGCCGTTGGTGTCCCATGGTTTGTGCATCTCCAAAGGACCGAGAAACATTTCGTAAAGACGGAGGGTGTCGGCACCGTATTTCTCCACCAAATCATCAGGAGTAACAACATTATATTTTGATTTAGACATCTTTTCAACTTCTCGCTCACAATAAAATACACTCTTAACTTTGTATTGCCTTATGAATTTTGCATCTATAAAATCTTTATCCCACTCTCTTAATTTATCAATATCTACTTCCCCTGAAACATTTACAAATTCAATTGGAATTCTTATTTTTGAAAATCTTCCTTCCAACTCGTCTTTATCTAAAATTGATAAATCCTCGCCAACATCCTTTGACAAATCAGTAATAAAATCTGAATCATCAGCTCCGACCAACCTATGTTGTAATTGAGTAAAGGAAACAAAAATATTATGTCCTGAATATCTGTAAATAATTGCAGACCATCCCTGTATCATTCCCTGATTTATCATCTTTTGGAAAGGTTCATCTTTCACGGTCAATCCTATATCAAATAGAAACTTATTCCAAAAACGGGCATAAATCAAATGTCCTGTGGCATGTTCTGCTCCGCCTATGTATAAGTCCACATTTTGCCAATACTCATTCGCTTTGCGAGAAAAATATTCTGTATCGTTGTGTGGGTCCATATAGCGCAGATAATAGGCACTAGAACCTGCAAAGCCCGGCATGGTATTGGTTTCTAAAGGATATCCTTCTTTGGTTTTCCAATTTTGGGCACGTGCCAAAGGAGGTTCGCCATGCTCGGTGGGTAAATATGCATCCACCGCAGGTAATTCTAAAGGAAGTTCCGATTCATCGAGGGTGTAAGGAATACCTTCTTTATAATAGACCGGAAAAGGTTCGCCCCAATAGCGTTGACGACTAAAAATAGCATCGCGCAAGCGAAAATTCACCTTTCCTTCGCCTATCTCCATACCTTCCATGCAACCAATAGCAAAGACAATTGCTTCTTTCACTTCCATGCCGTTCAGGAAATCGGAATTGATAATCGTACCTTCTTTGGCATCATAAGCTTCCTTGGAAATATCGCCTCCGCTCACCACTTCCAGAATATCCAAATTAAAATGTTTGGCAAAAGCATAATCGCGACTGTCGTGCGCGGGCACTGCCATGACGGCACCGGTTCCATAGCCTGCCAACACATAATCGCCTATCCAAATGGGCAATTCTTTTCCGCTGAAGGGATGTATGGCATAAGCCCCCGTGAAGGTGCCGCTGATTTTTTTCACATCAGCCATGCGTTCACGTTCGCTACGGTTTTTGGTATCGGTGATATATTGCATCACGGCGTCGCGACATTCGGGCGTTACGATTTGCGACACATAGTCGTGTTCGGGTGCCAAGGTCATATAACTCACGCCAAAGATGGTGTCGGGGCGGGTGGTGAACACTTGCAGTTTGTGGTCGAAGTTTTTAATCTCGAAATTGAGCATGACGCCTTCCGAGCGCCCTATCCAATTGCGCTGCACTTCTTTGATGGCTTCGCTCCAATCGAGGGTGTCCAAGCCGTTGAGTAAGCGTTCGGCATAAGCAGTGATGCGCAGCAACCATTGTTTCATAGATTTGCGCACCACGGGATGACCGCCGCGTACGGAAAAGCCTTCGCTCACCTCATCATTTGCCAACACAGTTCCCAAAGCGGGACACCAATTGACAATGGTATCTGCCAAATATACCAAACGGAAATGCATCAAAAGTTCTTGCTGTTGGGCTTCGGTGAGTTGGTTCCAATAGTCAGCCGTGAAAGGCTCCTCAAGCGACGTGGCTGCTTCCACCTCAAAGCTTCCGCTCTCCTGAAACTTGGCTATCATTTGCTCAATAGGCTCAGCTTTGTTTGTTTTTTTATTATACCACGAATGAAAAAGTTTGATGAAAGTCCATTGTGTCCATTTATAATATTGGGGGTCGCAGGTGCGCACTTCGCGGCTCCAATCGAAAGAAAATCCCAACAAATCCAATTGCTGACGATAGCGAGCAAGGTTCTTTTCGGTGGTGATGGCAGGATGTTGTCCGGTTTGTATGGCATACTGTTCGGCGGGAAGCCCGTAAGCATCGTAGCCCATAGGATGCAACACATTGAAGCCTTTCAACCGCTTATAACGTGCAAAAATATCCGAAGCAATATATCCTAAAGGATGCCCCACATGCAAGCCTGCTCCAGAAGGATAGGGAAACATATCCAACAC
>CAIOJS010000255.1 GCA_903858655.1 uncultured bacterium
AATAAAAAATAAATAATATAAAGCACATAGCTATAACAGGCACTTACTTTCAGTGGCATACAAATACAGTTAACTTGATAACGCCATCCAAAAGCAAGCACCAAGCCTTACGCCTGTTTATCAAAAGCATTATACCTTGGTGTAATTATATTTATCAAAGGTTTGAACTCGGTGCGTATCAAATTCCATCTATCGGGATAATCCTTCACCAAGGTGATGATTTTCATTCTATGTTTCTTCAAAGCATCTGAAATGGCAGGAGCAGAGATTTCGGGCTTGAATGCACTGCCCACATTGCTTCCTGTCAATGCTTTTTTATTTCTATATACATCTTGTGCGGCGGCTTCCAAACGGTCGAGCAAGGAAATCGTTTTGGCATAGCGTCCGTTTTCCTGCACCAAGGGTTGCGCTGCTTCCTGCCGTTTCGCCACATCGAAGTTCAGATGATAATCTTCTATCAAGATGCTATTTTCATTGGAATCCATATTCAAATTCCCTGCAAAGGATGCGGCATTGGTTATCACGGTCTTCAAGGTGGATATCTCACCCGTGTATTCTTTTATCTTCGTGATGGCGCTCTCAGCCAAAACAAACTTGAATCCGCTGCCTGTGCGCATTTGATTAAGCAATTCGTTCGAATAGTTAAGCAACACCGAATCGTGTTTGTCTTTAAATTCAGAGATGGCATTTTGCGCCTCCTTCATGGCATGAATAACATGCTTAACGTTGCTGTTGTAATTGCTTAATGTTTTCCTGTCGTGACGCAACACATCCAACAGGGTGTGCAGCGAATTGCTCAACAAGGTCCCGATGATCACTTTGTTTTCGGGTGTCAGCGACTTGCCCGAATTGCTGATGATGAAATTGCTGATGTTTTCGTTGAAATAAAAAAACATCAAATCATTTTTCTTATCAAACTCATTCGGGAAGCTTATCAGGAGGATATTTCGTTCCAACTCACGAAACACATCCATCTGCACTATTTTCTGCGTATCCACATGGAAAGGCAAATCTTCGGAAGAAAACCAATTGAAATTCATGTCTTGTATCCGAAACTCGTTGATGGTCTCCAAAACTTTTTCTTCCAAATGTATTTCTTGAATCGTATTGGGGTTGGAAGGTTGGGAGAGGGTGTGGGCTTCTATCTTTTGTTTTTGATGGGCATACTGTATAGAAATAATTTTTCCAATACCCGGGATGAGCTGATGAGCTTTGGTCAACAGGGTAGAAATGTCGGAGTTGTTAAAAGAGAATTTTCCTGACATAAAAAAAATTTTACAAATGTACGACTTAATTTTAGATTAAGCGCAAATTAAGTAAAATAAATTAAGTACTTAATTTTGTTTGCTGAATTGTTTAAGCGAAAACATAAGCGAAAGTTAAGCAAAAGTATTACTTAAAATGCACCAATAGAAGTTGATATAGTATTACTTTTGACGATTATTAAATTATACTACTATTCAATAAATCATTAAATACTTAAACAATTAAGTGCTATGGAAATATACAGTCCGAAGAACAAAAGTAAGGAGTTGTTCAAAATGAATCAATTTAAAGACAAAGAAACAAAGCCAGAAATACACACCAAAGAGGAAGAAAAAGCAAAGTCATACACGGTAAAAGCAGAGAAGACAGTGTATTTCAAAGAAGGTTCGGGCAATGTGGAACGCGAAAGTCTATTGGTGAAGATTCGTAGAGTATTTTACGAGAAACTTTATGCAATCTTTGAGCAAGATGAAGTGGTTTGAATGACACTCAAACACGTAGTTAAAGCTTTATACATCGTCCCAAAAACGATGCAAGGCAGCATGTATGTCCTTTCTAAAACAAGAAAGGAATCAATGCTTTCCGATTGGCAGGGTATTCGGGGAAATGCTGCTTATACCATTTATGGTTTGCCAAGGCTCTCGGAAGCAGATTCACAATGGTCCACACGCAGAAGGATAAGCCCGCCAAAGACCACGACATCATCGCAAAGCCTGTCCATTCCAATATCTCTCCAAAATAGTTGGGACAGGATATGTACTTGTAAATGCCGCCATAGGGAATCTGATAATCGTTTGAGTTTTTGCGTATCTTGAATAGCACATTATCCGCAAAGATGTTGATGGCAAAGCCCGACACAAACACAATGAAGCCGATGATGAATCGCGGATCGTGAAACCAACTGACGGAGTAATCGGCAAAGAATCCTAAGAAATAGCCATTGAAAAAGGCATTGAACGTATTAAAAATAATAGCAAACAACATAATGGCAAGCGGCATTTTCTTTCCGCTTGTTTTGGTTCTGAAGGGGAATATCAAATCGCGATTCAGATAATGCATCATCCACAAGAGATAAATCACCATGCACACCACGTTTTGGTAGTTGTTACCCCAAAAGAAAAAATAAGAGAAAAGCAATAGGGGTGGGGCTTCCATCACGATCCAACCCACGCGATTGCTGACCATAGCACCCCATTTATGGCTGATGAATTTGCCGTAAGGCGCCGTAATTTTAAATAGCACGCCGAATATTAATAGTCCTGATAGCATCCAACAGATGGTTGCGATATTAAATGTGTGTTCTGAAATCATCCTGCTATGTGATAAAGTTTATAAATACCCGTTGTCTTTGAACCAATGAAAAGCGTCGGTGATGCTCACTTCGAGCGGGCGACTCTTGAAGTTAAGTTCTTTTTGGGCTTTGGCGGAAGAAATATTACGGTGTCCCGATTCCAATATTTCGATGGTTTGTTTGTTGAAAACCAAGCGATTTTCTTTGTCCACAAAATATTTCATCACCGGCATACCGAATTTGGCAAGCCAAAGCGGACATATAAATCGTGGACGACGGACACCCGAAACTTTCTCTATCAAATCGCCAAATTCTTTGATGCTATGAAATTTGCCTGCCAAGAGATACTTCTCGCCCGCCCGCGCCATAGTGATGGCATTGATGGCTGCTTCGGCTATATCGCGCACATCAACAAAATCATAGCCTCCACTGATGAGTGCAGGCAGGTTTTGCTTGTAAATGTTGATTAATGACCTGCCCACCAAGGATGGTTTGAAATCGAAAGGACCGATGATGGAAGTGGGACTCAGCACCACGGTTTCCAATCCGTTTTTGTTGGCTTCTCTCACCAAAAGTTCGGATGCTGCCTTGGTGTTGTCGTAAATATAGGGCGAATCTTTAATCAAAATGCGCTCTTCATCCAAAGGTTCGTTCAATGGAAATTGATTGAAAGCATGGATAGAGCTGAAGTGTATTAAACGACTGGTTTTATGTTCGAAACATTTTGAGATAATATTCTTGGTTCCTTCGATATTGGTATCAATAACCATCTGATCGTTGGATTGGTTTACGGAAATATAGGCAGCCGTGTGTATCACTACATCCACGCCGCGGATGAGATTGTCGAGAGATTCTTTGTTGTTCAAATCGCCCTTGATGACGTTGACGGCTAAACCGCGAAAGGCTTTGTCGTCGTCATGAAATAAGACATTGGTTTCGATTCCTTTTTGTATGAGTGCGCGGCATAGGTTGGATCCCACATGCCCGCTTGCTCCTGTTACTGCAATTTTCATTTGTTGATAGGTTTGATTGTTGTGATTATATATAAAGTGAAGTTTTAGGGTTTGGTTTCGAGCAGCCTGATGCCATCGTCTTCGATAGCAATGAGGCGTTGTTTGTAGAGTATGCCGATGGTTTTCTTGAAGGTTTTTTTGCTTTCGTGAAACAGTTCATAGATGAGTTCGGCGGAGCTTTTGTCGCCCACGGCAAGGAAACCATCGTTTTGTTGCAGCATAAAAAGGATGCGGTCGGTGAGGTCTTCTATCTTTTCGTAGTCGGGTTTGCTGAGGGTGAGGTCAATTTTGTCGTCTTCACGTATTTTTTTGATGTAGCCGACGTGTTGTTGTCCTTTTTCAATGTCTTGAAAGACTTCGTTGGCATAGAGCACGCCCGAATATTCGTGGTTGATGATGGCTTTGTGACCGAGGTCGGTGCGCGTCCAAATCAATAGGTCCACTTGCTGCCCTTCGGTGAGGTTGGGTTTTTCTTTGTTGATATGTTTATCAATTTTAGAAGTGGCAGCCACTCTTTTGGATTCTTCATCGAGATAAATATACACGATGTAGCTTTTTCCTTCTTCCATGGTCATTTTTTGCTCGCGAAAGGGCACAAGCAAATCTTTGGGCAATCCCCAATCGAGAAAGGCGCCAAACTGATTGACCGACTTGACTTTTAGAAAGGCAAATTCGCCGACTTGCGCCAAAGGGTGTTCGTTGGTGGCAATGAGGCGGTCTTCGGAATCGTTATAGATGAACACATCGACCATATCATCCACCTCGCAACGCAAGGGGATGTAGCGCACGGGCATAAGTATTTCGCCCAATTCGCCGCCATCGAGGTATAAGCCGAAGTTAACTTTTTTGAGGATTTTGAGTGAGTTGAATTTTCCGATTGATGTCATAAGAGATGGCGTGTGAACAAGAATTATTTTTGTAATAAAGGTTGTACAAAAGTAAGCTAAAATATTATATGAATGGCAAAAGAAAAGGAAGTTTTTGTTCATAGTGTTTGATTTGAAGCAATTATATTTAATCATAGGTAGTATCTCCCTCGAATTTCTAATCTCGGATTCGGCAAATCCTATGTCGGACTCGGCAAATCCGACATAGGATTTGAGAAATCCGACATAGGATTCGTGAAATCCGACATAGGATTTGAGAAATCCGACATAGGATTCGTGAAATCCGACATAGGATTTGAGAAATCCGACATAGGATTCGTGAAATCCGACATAGGATTTATGAAATCCGAC
>CAIOJS010000256.1 GCA_903858655.1 uncultured bacterium
CTTTTTTCCCTGTTTCAGAGGATGCTCCTCCAAATCTATATTTTGAATTGCGCCAAAAGAATTTACAACTGGGAGTAGGCCCCAAAGGAGTATATTTGATCGATAAAACCGGAATAGAATTAGTAAGGTTTTTATTAAGCTATAAATCAAGCTTAAGCATTGAATATAAAGTGTAGGAAGGAAGCTGTAAGCCATGATTTGATGGGGAAATCTTACAGCTTAAAATGCTACAAACGGTAGTCTAAAAAGATTATGGCGACAGAAGTTGGAAACAATGCCGAATCGAAACGGAAAAATTTAAGCATTCAGGATTTCTATTCCTGTTCTTTTAATCTCTAAAACGAAGGGATTGTTGGTACTTAATTCTATTTTTGAAATTGGATGGGGTTCGATTCGTGTATCTATAGTCGCGGCAAGAACCATCAGTTTTATTTGTAAATCAAAGCGGTCGTTGTCATCAAGATTGTCTATAATTAAAGCGATATCAATATCACTATCTTTGTGATGCCGATTGGTGGCATAAGAGCCGAACAAATATGCCTTGAAGAAGTTGGGATTTTGTTTGGCAACTGCGGAAATATATTCGTTTAAGATGCCAGTAATTTCTTTATCCATAATCTGTTTTTCTTTAATTTGTCAATCCATTCTGCAGTATAAATAGGTGTGCAAGCTTTTTGAAAACTCATTTTGTAGTCATCATAACGTGTATTGATGTTGAAAGCAGTGACGGTAATTAAAAACAATTCCTGCTCCTTGTTCAACGGCAATTTGCATGTTGAAGCCAATCTTAATAGGTTATGAATTAATGGCGGGAACTCGTTGTTGGTTTTAATATAGAGTGCTTTGAGAAGTTTCTCTATCATCAAATGTCCAACAAATAAGGACCAATTGAATCTTTTGCTTTCGAACATGACCATCATCGTGTCGAAATCATCATCAGAACTATCTATCCAATATTGAATAATTTTATCGCTGTCGAAATTTTCATTTTCCATTGTACAAAATTAGTAATTTTCTTAAATATAAATGTGTTTTACTAATGATTTATTTTTGTTTTTTGTATTTAGAGATTTTATTTCTATTAAAAGATGATCTATAAAACAAAAAAAAACGCCTGAATTCAGGCGTTTTCTTATTATCGTAAATCTATAACTTCCACCCCCGGGTGGTCGGCATTTTTGAAGACAAATTTCGTATCGAGCACGGGTTTGTTGGTCACGAACTTCGTAACACTATAGGTATAGACTGTCGAGCCGTTTTTATCGTAAACAATAGCGTTCACGATCTGTTTCTTGGCTTTGTCAATCTCCACACGCATTTTGAAGTAGGAGCGAGCTTTCAGAGGAGTCAAATCAATAATTTGAATCACCACCGACCCGCGGGTTTCTTCCTTGATGAATTTCGGCGTGAAGCTTTTGTTATAGCCTGTCAGCAATTTGGCAGGATTCATGGCTTGGTCGTCGTTGGGATTGTTCACATTAATTTGAACTTCGTTATTATCTTTGATGTAGGTCCAAACGGTTTTTCCGTCGCTCATAATCTGTTGTCCTGCAAATTCGAGCCAATATTTTTCGCCCTTCATGGTGGCGATGCCCGTTTTTGTTTCGTTAATCTTTTTGGTTTTGTTCTCCATCTTATACGAAAAAGCGATGTCTATGGAGGTGTAAGCTTTTGTTTGCGCACAAACTCCATCCAAAATTTCCACGGCTTTCTTGTCCTGCGCCGAAGCATGGATGGTAAACATACAGAATACTGTAAGAATTAAAATTATTTTTTTCATGATGATTAAAATTAGTGTTGGTTAGTTTATCTAAGACTTGTCAAATATTGTTCCAAAGAGTTTAAATCTTTAAATTTAACGTCGCGCGCTTTGCTTCCTTCAAATGCGCCGACAATTCCGGCTGACTCCAGTTGGTCAATGATTCTACCCGCTCTGTTGTAGCCTAACTTCAGTTTACGTTGCAGCAAAGAAGTAGAACCATGCTGATGTGTGACGATGCAGCGTGCAGCATCTTCAAACATTTCATCCCGCTCGCTCGTGTCAAGATTTTTTACAGAATCGCCGTCTTCATCAGGACAATCCGGTAATAAATAGGCATCAGGATAGCCCCGTTGTCCACCCACAAATTCAGTTATTTCCTCAACTTCGGGCGTATCAATAAAAGCGCATTGCAAACGTATCATCTCGCTTCCGGTTGACAGCAACATGTCGCCGCGTCCAATCAATTGGTCGGCGCCACCCGAATCGAGGATAGTTCTGGAATCTATCTTAGAAATCACGCGGTAAGCCACCCGAGCAGGGAAATTTGCCTTAATGGTTCCTGTAATCACGTTTACAGAAGGGCGTTGCGTAGCGACAATCAAATGGATGCCGATAGCCCGCGCTAATTGTGCTAGGCGCGCCATGGGAGTCTCCACTTCTTTTCCTGCGGTCATAATCAGGTCGGCAAACTCGTCCACAATCAAAACGATATAAGGTAAATAGCGGTGTCCGTCGTTGGGATTTAATTTGCGCGAAATGAACTTGGCGTTATATTCTTTGATGGTTCTCACGTTCGCTGCCTTCAGCAAATCGTAGCGCGCATCCATTTCTATGCAGAGCGAATTCAAGGTGCGCACCACTTTCCGAATATCAGTGATAATCGCGTCTTCGGCATCAGGTAATTTTGCTAAATAATGCCTTTCAATCTTCGA
Source organism: uncultured bacterium (assembly GCA_903858655.1). Classification (GTDB taxonomy): domain Bacteria; phylum Bacteroidota; class Bacteroidia; order Bacteroidales; family CAIWKO01; genus CAIWKO01. The sequence goes on from CAIOJS010000256.1 coordinate 2,695, forward strand.
GAATAGTGTCAATTCCACTTTTTTTGGGTCAATCAACACGAATTTGAGTGTAGCAGGATGTTTTTTGTATAATAATGAAGTGATGATGGCATTCAAACCTACTGACTTCCCTTGCCCTGTGGCGCCTGCCATCAAAAGATGTGGCATCTTAGCCAAATCTGCCACGAAGCTTTTATTCGAAATTGTTTTGCCCAAACCTATAGGTAAATCAAAGGAATTGTTTTGGAAAGCGTCGGAAGCGATGATGGAACGCATCGAAACGATTTTTGGATTTTGGTTGGGCACCTCGATGCCGATAGTTCCTTTTCCGGGCATAGGCGCAATGATGCGGATGCCTAAAGCCGACAAACTTAGGGCTATGTCGTCTTCCAAGTTCTTTATTTTTGATATGCGCACACCGGGAGCAGGGACGATTTCATACAAAGTAACCGTTGGTCCTATCGTTGCGTTGATTTTGTCAATTTGTATCGAATAATTGTTGAGGGTTTTCAGGATTCGATTTTTGTTGGCTTCCAATTCGTCGTTTTGCACGGCTACGTTGCCCGAATCGTATTCTCTCAACATTTCTACTGTTGGAAACTGATAGGACGATAACTCTAAAGTCGGGTCGTATTCTGTATCTATTGTAAAATGTTCGCGGTCGTCATCGTCAATAACGCTATCGGTAATCGGAATTTCAAATTCATCAATCGGGGTAATCGTGAAAGGGATATTGTTTCTATCAACCACTTCATCATTGTCCACTATCGAATTGTCCAATTCAATTGAATTATCATCGTTCATGGGGCGACCTATGGTTTTAAGTTCAAATTCCATATCCGCTTCGCCTGATTCGTCTTCTCCGTCCATGCTGCCGAAAACGGTGTTGCGCGAAGCAAATTCGTTCTTTTTAGTGCGTGTTTCGTTGATGATTTCTGAATCATTTGATTCTTCCTCTTCATCCTCAAGCTTCACTTTTTTCTGCCAACGTTTGTGGATATTATATTCGATGATGAGAAAACTAAAGATGATAAAGAATAGAAGTATGCCTGCGCCAATTTTTCCGATGATGCTGTTGAGCCAAACATTAATCTGAAACCCGATGGCACCACCATATATCAGCAGATCGCCATAGTTTAGGAAGAACGATGTTGTCACCGAAATCCAAAGCAATCCAAAAACTGTGTAGATTGTAGCTTTTTTGAACGGAAATAAAGATATATTTAAAAATAAGGTAAGCCCTGCCAAAAACATCCACATCATAAACAAATACGAAGCCACCCCAAACCATTGTTTTATGAACAAATAAGATAAAACGGCACCGATTTTGCCCATCCAGTTCGCAGATTGCAAACTATTGTCGGTAAGTACTTTTCCAAGAGAATTAAAAAAGATATTGTCGTCATCCTTCCAACTCAACATATAGGAAGTGAATGCGATAAACAAATAAAAAGAAAACAACAGTAAAAACAAACCAAAAACTTTCTGAAATTTTTCACCCTTAAACGTAGAAATTAATCCTGTGAAATTTTTCTTTTCTTTCTTTTCTTTTTTTGGCTTTTTGATTTTTTCTTTTATGGGTGTTTCTTTTTTGCCAACAGTTTCTTGGTTTTCAGAAACGGGAGGTTCTTCTTTTAATGTGTTCTTTGAAAATGTAAATTCTTTTCGAGGCATTTTACGTTACAATTAAAATTGTAATATTTGTAAAAATAAAAATCCTCTGATTGCAGAGGATTTTTTTAATAAAATGTTCAATTATTCTTTTCCCTTCAATTGGTCAATCATTTGTTGTTTTTCTTCTGGAGTGAGTTCAACATAGTCTGAAGGAATCAAAAAATCTGTATCTTTTACTTTTCCTTTTTTAACTTCAGATGCTGTAAATGTGGTTACAATGCCTTCCCCATTTGTTTGTACGTATTCTAAAGGAACCCCTTTAAGTTTATTAAATTGACCGCCATAATTTAATGCGTCGCCACCTAATTCTTCGGTATAATAAACGATGGTAGTGGTAGTAGTGCCATCATCATTTTTTTCAATGTATTCTGCTTTTTTACAAACATATCCGGCAATGGTTTTGGTTTCATCCGAATATTTTATTTCGGGAGCAGGCGACTCACTGATTTTTTTCTCCAATTCTTCCTTTGTCATTTTGTAGTATTTCTTTTCGCCCATTATATCTAACAAAGTTATCTGGGTTTTGGCATCACCATCAGTAATAATGTCAATATTTACAGGTCCTAAAGGGATGTTCATTTTTTGTTTATTGTCATA
>CAIOJS010000257.1 GCA_903858655.1 uncultured bacterium
ACAACACCTTCTTTTTTATGGACAGGTGCTTGGTGTGCTTGGCTATCATTTTGCCTACAATCAAACCCCAATTATCAATGAGTTGGTATTGGTTGAGTTTGGTTTTGAGCCTATAGACTTCAACAAACTGCTGAATCACACTTTTTAAAGGTCTTTCGTTTTGCATCGCTTAAAATTCGATTTCTGTTGCGTTGTTGTCTTCAATAATAAATACCTTGCCGGGGGAATTTATTTTCTTCATCGTGTTTACAATGCGGTCTTTTTGGGTATCGGTGATAAAAACTTGACCAAAATTATGTTCCGTAGCCATCTTAATGATATGTTCCACACGATGGTCGTCGAGTTTATCAAAGATATCGTCGAACAAAAGTATCGGTTTGAAACCTTTGCTGTTTTTGGTATATTCAAACTGTGCTAATTTGATGGCAATAGTGAATGATTTCTGCTGACCTTGCGAACCATACTTGCGTAAGGGAAAGCCATTAATAGTAAAGATCAAATCATCTTTATGAACTCCCATTGTTGTATATTGGACTATTTTATCTTTAGAAAGACTTGCAGTCAATAGCTCTTCAAAAGAATTATCGTTCAAATGGGACTCATACGTGATGGAAACCTGTTCTTTATTTCCACTTATAGACTGATAAAAGCGACTGAAAAAGGGAGTAAAATCTTCAATAAAAGATAATCTTTTTGAATGAATTTTATTGCCGAGTATGACAAGTTGGGAATCCCAAATCTCTAAGGCATCCATATCAAAGGTGCGATTTTCATAGAAAAGTTTCAATAGACTGTTTCGTTGATGCAGCACTTTGTTATAACTAATGAGATTGTCTAAATAGACGCGGTCGAATTGGCTGATAAAAATATCAATAAACCTTCGACGTTCTTCGCTGCCTTCATAGATAAGGTTGGAGTCGTGGGGCGAAATCATGACCAAAGGAAATAATCCAATATGGTCGGCGAGGCGTTCATATTCTTTTTTGTTTATCTTGAACACCTTCCTAAAATTACGCTTCTGGGTACAAATTAACGAATCGGGGGACTCAGGATTTTTGACAAAGACACCTTGAATCACGAAAAAGTCTTCATCGTGACGTATGTTCTGCGTGTCAATCGAATTGAAATAGCTTTTGCAAAAAGAAAGATAATGAATGGCATCCAGCAAATTCGTTTTCCCAACGCCATTATCGCCCACAAAGCAATTAATCTTATCCGATAGATTTAGCTCAATCAGAGAATAGTTCTTGAAATTCGTAAGATGTAATTTCTGTAGATACATTGCTTAATTTGACGAAAAGCTTAGAAAGGAATTTGAACTCGATGCTTTATACAACAAAGAATGTATGGCTCTGTGAACATTCAGCAATTTGCTGCCCCAATGCGTCTCGAACAATTCTTTGGCGGAATGCACTGCATTTTCTTGCGCTGTGAGCGTGTTCTTTTGATACAGAAGTAAAAAATCTTTTAAATCCTGATAGATATCGGCTAAACATTCTGCCATGCTGGCTTCGGTTGATTCAGCACTTTTCTGAAACGTGGACGCGACATAATAAAAAGTATCTTTGACACCAAATTTGTTTTTTGCTTTATTAAAAACATCTTCCCATTGTTCTTGGGTGACGAATCGTTCGTTGGATTCTTCATTGATGTTTTCAATATCGGGCATTAAGGCTCCTTTCAGATAAAGCAATGGCAACACTTTTTGCAAGTATAGCAAGGAAAAAGCGATGTCATATTTATCAAATTCCTCAAGAAAAATGCACAAGTCATTGGCTATAGTAATGACTTCTATCACGTTTTTTGAGTACACAATATTTTTTGAATCTTCGGGCATAATAAGATTTTAATTACTTATATTTTCTAATCCAAGAAAGTAAAGAGTTATTTTAACGCATGCTCTCCATTTTGTTCTTCACGGGCATAGCATACATGGAAATAGCAATCCGAAAAACTTCTTCCTTATTATATTCAGCAGATACTTTCTCCAATTTCTCATTCATATATTTCAGAAACTTCGTCTTTTCTTCCGTAGTATAGTTTTCCTCAAACATATCGGTTTGCTTGAGAATATCGTAAGCGATATAATTCGTGCTCCATAATTTATAAATCGAATAGATTTGTCTATCTATGGTTTCTGCCATATTCTTTAACCATTCGTTCATAGGGCTCGGTGCTTCTTCATGACTTTCGAGGATGGCTTTGCCGAAGGCTACATGAACTCTGCCTTTGTATCCTTGAATGCCGGCTAACATGCTCACAAGGTCTTTGTCATGCGTTCTTTGAAAATTCCACTCGTTGGTTACGGCATAGATTTCAAGGGCTTTCATCATGTCGCAGGGGTCGTATTCATAAGAAACAGCCACAGGTGTTACGTTGAGTTTATGGAAAGCATCTTTCCATTTTTTCTCTCCATTCATCACCAACATTTTCAACAAACCATATTGCGTTTTGTCGTCGCCGTCTTTGGCTCTGCCTTCACGTTGGGCAAGCCATACGGAGGAATTTTGGTTTACGATTACATCTGCAATATAAGCTGAAAGCAGTTTAGAATAATCATAAAAAGCACGTGGCGGTATGTTGCGTTTCACCGTAAAACTTTTATTCAATTTCAACAAATGCGTCACCATAGGCGACACAAAAAGATTATCGCCGATGGCCGTTTGAGAAATTTGCAGTCCATTTTCGAACAATAAATAGTTCATCAATGAAGAATCCATCACGATGTCGCGGTGGTTAGAAATGTAGAGAAAAGCTTTATCTTTATCCAAATGTTCCACACCACTGCAGGTGAGACTGTCTATGGTCCGTTCGATTACCACACCCAAGGATGTAGCGGCAAACTTCGCCTGAAAATCGTAGATATTGTCAATATTCTTGAAATCCCTGAATAATTTTATGCTGAGAGTCGATGCTCATTAATTAATCCCATTTTTCTTAAATTATTTTGCAACTGTTCTTCAAATCCA
>CAIOJS010000258.1 GCA_903858655.1 uncultured bacterium
CGTATCGCGAAGCGGAATTGGTGCGATTTTTTTTATTTTAATTATTGTTGACTTTTTTGATGATATTTATCATCACATCAAAAAAAAAGGCTTCTCGCAATTTACAAATTGAAAATTGATGCAAAATGCAATTTTTGCGTTTTTGTATTTTTTCTCATTAAGAATTTTTCTGTTTGACTCAAAAGAGCAAAAAAAGAACCACCCCGAATCAGGTGGTTCTTTTTTGCGACTCCGAAGGGATTCGAACCCCCAACCAACAGAACCGGAATCTGCCATTCTATCCAATTGAACTACGGAGCCAATTTAAGTTTGCAAAGATACGCTTTATTTGAAATTCGCATCGTCTAAAAAAATAATCTTTATAAAAATTGTCATGAATTGGTTTCTATATTTTAAAAAATATGTACTTTTGAATTTTCAAATCTACTCGTATGATAACAAAAGCTCAAATCACAAAATTCTATAATCAAGGCTGCATTGCCATGATAGGCGTATCGCGTCAGAAAAAGAAATTCGGGTATATTGCTTACACCGAATTAAAAAACAAAGGTATTAAAGTGGTTCCTGTCAACAGTCAGGTGGATAAGATTGATGAGGACCACTGCTATAGACACATTGATGCCTTGCCCGATGATATCAAATCAGCCGTTGTGGTGACAAAGAAAACTGTTACCTTAAATGTGGTGAAACAATTACTCGACAAAGGGATTAATAACATCTGGCTGCAACAAGGTTCGGAAACGAAAGAGGCTATAGACTTTGCAAAAGAGCATGGGGCAAATGTGATTCATGGAAAATGCATCATCATGTTTTCGGAACCATTAGGTGGAATGCATAAGTTTCATCGCGCTATTGTGAAACTCTTTGGTGGGATGCCCAAGTAGGATTTTAGATTTTAGATTTTAGATTTTAGATTTTAGATTTAGGAATATGGCGATGGAGGCGTTTGTCTTTATGCCGAAAAATCTATCATCTGAATCTGCATAAAAAAGAAATCACAAATTACTATGAGCGTAGCGTATCAGAACCTATTGGTGTATTATTTGAGCGGCACGGGCAATGCCCTCACGGCAAGCCGATGGATGGTAGAACATGCTGCTTCAAAAGGAATACAGGCTCAACTTATCCCTGTTGATAGGACGAAAACACCCGTGATTCCTGAGTTGAAAGGCAGGACGCTCATCGGGTTTTGTTTCCCCACCCACGGCTTCGGCATACCATGGTTTATGTTGAAATTTATTTGGCGTTTCCCGAAAATAAAAAACAGCAAGGTGTTTATCAGCAACACCCGTGCGGGTTCTAAACTCAGCAAAGTATTCCTGCCCGGCATCAGCGGCATGGCGCAATGGATTCCGCTGCTGATTCTATTGTTGAAAGGCTATGGCATCAAAGGTTTGTTGCCTTTGGATATGCCCTCAAATTGGATTTCGGTGCATCCGGGTTACAAAGCCAAGGTGGTGAATTCAATGTTCGTGAGAAATCACGCTATCATTGTGCGCTGCATGGAGGCACTTTTGAGCGGAAAGCGCTTTTATCATTATTATGTTTTCGCTACTTTACCTTTGGATTTAGCCCTTGCGCCCATTATGCTCGGCTATCAGATGTATGGCAGGTTTTTGTTTGCCAAGATGTTTATCGCTACAGACAAATGCAACGCCTGCGGCATCTGTTTCGAGAAATGTCCCGTTCGTGCCATACGCATGTATGGCGATAAGCCTTATTGGACGCTGCATTGCGAAAGTTGTATGCGCTGCATCAGCATCTGTCCCGAAAGAGCCATACAAGCATCCCACTTGATGGCAACGCTTATCATTATCGCCACGACGATGTTGCCCGTGTATCTGCTGATTTTCGATTTCTTCGGAAGTTTGCCACATACGCTTTTCGTTTCTTTGGATTTCTTTCTGGAATGGGGCATCAAACTGCTGTTGTATGTGATGGTTTATTTCGTAGTGTGGATTTTTCTGCGCTATAAAATCATCAGTTTACTCTTCGAATATACGTCACTAACACGCTATTGGCGCGGATATAAAGCCCCAAACACCTCGGCTAAAGATTATCTCCCCAAGAGAAGGAAGGGATAGTGTGGGCTTTTTTATGAATGATGGGCATCTAAACTCCTCTTCGGTTTAAGATGTCCATGCCTAAATAGCGTTGACCGTTTTTATTAAATTAGTACTGCTATTTTTCTTTAAATTTTCTTTAGAAAGGAAAGGTGCAATAGAGCGACCTTCCCCTTCCTCAGATTTTTTTTTTTTTTGCAAATATAATGTTTTTCAAATTCACATGGTGTTTTTCTTTTTAAATTAATGTGTGGTTTTTCTTCATTGTAAAGTTGGACACTTCGGTCAACTTCTTTTACTAAATCACTATAGCTATTTATTTCCCTATGCTTTAAATAGTTGTTCTTGATTACACCGTTAAGCCTTTCAACTTTTCCGTTTTCCCAGGGATACTCGCACATAGAGTTGTTTATTTTATGCTTTTTTGTAAGTTTAAGAAACTCTTTATCATAATACTGACCGCCACCATCAGAATGAAAAATAAGACCATCAAGCTTGGTATTCTTTCTATTTTTGATTGCTGTTCCTAGAGCCGGCAAAGTAGTTTGTTCGGTATTCAATCTCTGTGAAACATAATGTCCTACAATTTTTCTCGAAAAAGAATCTTCAATAAAGGTTATGTAGTAAAATTTGTCTTTCACTTCGTAATAAGTTATGTCACTTTGCCATACTTGATTTAGGCGGTTTATCGTAAGATCATTCATCAAATTATCAAATCTAACTACCCCAGAACTGTCCGTTGTTCTGCGCCAGTTCTTAACGCGAACAGACATTAGACCCTCTTGTTTGCAGAATCTTTCAAAGGCATCTCTTCCCATGGTCTGTGGTAGTAATTTGTAGTACATATCTCTGCAATTCATGGTAGGATGATCTTTGCGTATTTGATAAACAAGTAATAAAAGCTGTTTTTGCTCGGACAAAGACACACTCAACCGATCCATTTTCTGATGGAATGATTGCTTACTTATTCCTATGCTTTTATACAAGGTGTTCATGCTGAAGGTGTATTGTTCCCGTCTGAACCAGATGTACTGGATGGTTTCGTTGAAATTTTTTTTTTAATATCTACACCATAGGTTTGCTCTGCTAGGTCTATCATTTTATCTTTAAAATCAAGCAATACCTGTTTCTGTCCTATAATCCTTTCCAGTTCCGCTACCTTCTTTTTCAAGGCTATAAGTTGCTGGGTGTCGCTTTGTGATTCTACAATCATTCGTTCTTTTTTGTCTTTCATCGTTCCGTAATTTTGAAGCCATTTATAAACACTTACGTCTGAAACTTCATATTGTTTGCAAATTTCTGAAACTTTTGTTCTTCCTTGTTCAATCTCTCTGACTTTTTTTATCTTAAAGTTTTCACTGAAGGTCCTAGATCTCCTTTCGGAGATGCTCATTTTAAATTGATTTCTTGTTGCCATTTTTAAATCGTTTTTCCTTTAAAAAGTGGTCAACGTATTTCAGGCATTGACAATTTGGAGCTTGGGATTTGGAATTTGAAACTTGTTATTTTGAATTTGGAGCTTGAGATTTGAAATTTGGAGCTTGGTATTTGGAATTTGGAGCTTGGGATTTGAAATTTGGATCTTGAGCCAACGAAAATAAAAATTCAGACACTTTAAAAGAATCTCGCGACAAATCGAAAAGCCCCCGCGATAGCTCCGCTTTCCCTTGCGACTGACAAAATGGCAGGTTTTTGTCATCGCATGTGTCAGGTTTGTTACCGCATGTGTCAGTTTTGTCACCGCAACGGTACTTTTTGTTACCGCAACGGTCATTTTTGTTACCGCAACGGTATTTTTACTTACCGCAACGGTCAGATTAGTTACCGCAACGGTCATCCAATTTATCGCATGGTTCGGCTAAGTTACCGCATCGTCCAATTTAGTTATCGCATCGTTCATTTGAGTCATCCCTATAAGAATTTAGGTTTTCCCAAGAGTATATCCATGTATCTGAAGCTTCATTTTAGATATCAAATGTTTCATTTTCGCAATTTCAATGAAATTCAGACTTATCGCAATCTTAGTATTTTGGAGAGAAAGATGAGATTTTGTTTTCCCAATGGAAAGATAAGATACATCAACAATAATAAATGCATTCTGAATTGGTCTTTTTGCCAAAGCCGGAATACATTTTTTAATATTAAATTTAGATAGAATAAAACCAATACCCAAATAAGGCAAAGGACCGTTAGTATTCCATAACAGAACACTAAATTTTTCGATATTAGATTTCTAGAACAGAAGTTCGTTGGAAATTTTAACTAATGCAATACGAGGAGGCATTGCAGAATATAATGTTTCTGCTGCCTTAAGTAATATTTAAGTCGTTGATAACGTAAGCATCGGTAAATCTATTGACTAAATCTACTTCTGAACCTTCCCGTTCAATATCACCATATCCACCTTATTATCTCCATAGGAATAAGGCATGTACTGTAAGTTAGGAATAGGCTTAGTGATAAACACATTGGCGATCTTACCGATGCCGATGCTGCCCAATTCGTCGGAAATGCCCATCGCATAAGCCCCGTTGAGCATCGAAGCATATAAAGCTTCTTCGGGAAGCATCTTAAATTTGATGCACGCCATCGCCAAAATCAGTTGCATATTGCCCGAAGGCGACGAACCTGGGTTGAAATCGCTCGCCAATGCCAAGGGAAGTCCCGCGTCCAACATCTTACGCGCCGGAGCATACGGCAAACCCAAGAAAAATGCTGAACCAGGCAACAATGTAGGCATGGTGTCGCTCTCCAACAAAGCTTCAATTTCCGCATCACCCATACATTCCAAATGATCAACGGACAGTGCATTATATTTGACACCCACTTGCACCCCGCCTGAATAATCCAACTCATTGGCATGAATCTTAGCCCTTAAACCATGTTTCATACCTGCCATCAGGATACGTTCGGTTTCTTCGGCGGTAAAAAAGCCACGGTCACAAAACACGTCAATAAAATCTGCCAAATTAGCGGCAGCCACCTGGGGTAGCATTTCGTTAATCACCAAATCCACGTATCCTTCTTGGTCATGTCGGTATGGAGCCGGCACAGCGTGTGCTCCCAAAAAGGTGGCGCGTATCGTGAGGGACGAATGGCGTTTGAGGCGTTTGATAACGCGCAAAATTTTCAACTCATCTTCGGTGGTCAGCCCATAACCGCTTTTGATTTCCACGGCACCCGTACCCCACCATTTCATCTCCTCCAAACGGGCAAAAGCTTTGTCATAAAGTTCATCTTCGGAAGTCTCGTGTAACAACTTAGCAGAATTCAAAATACCACCCCCTTTGCGTGCAATTTCTTCATGCCCCATGCCTCTAATTTTGTCCACATGCTCAATCTCGCGACTGCCGGCATAAACCAAATGTGTGTGCGAATCGCAAAAGCATGGAAACACTAGGCGGTCGCTAGCGTCAATTTGCATATAAGTGGTTTGATTTAGAACGTAAGTCATGTCAATTTCACTCATTTTGCCATAATCGGCAATGCGATTGTCATCAATCAGCAGATAAGCATTTTTGATGGTTCTTATACGCGTCATTGCATCACCGCTTATCTTCACATGATGTCCTCTGGTTTTCGATTCCACCATGACAAGCTCTTTGATATTTTTAATGATCAATTTCATAAAACGTTGTTGAGGTTAAAGTTGTGTTAATGTTGATAATATTTTATTTCAATGCTTAGCGGCTGCAAAATTATAACTATTTTTGTAAAAAAAAACACACAAGTATGAAACGTACCATTTTATTCTGCATTGCAGCATTATTTTTATTAAATGTACAAGCAAAAAAAGTCGAGCCTCAAACAGCCCAAAGTGTTGGAGTATCATATTATTGCGAACATGTAAATCAATTTATTTCTATTGATTTCAAAGGCATTGAAATAACAGGAACTTACACCGAAACTTTTGGTGATTTGCCCCTTTATTATGTGTTCAACATTAACAAAAATGGATTTGTCATCGTAAGTGGCGACGATAATATGATTCCTGTGATAGGATATTCGTATGAATCGAACTTCGATGCATCGAATATTCCGCCCAATTTGCAATATTGGTTAGATAATGTGAAGCGCAATGTTGAATTTGTGATACAAAACAATGTTACGGCTACTTCCGAAATTTCTTCTTCATGGGAGTATTATAAGAGTAGAAACGAAAACAACCTTAACCGCACTAAATCGAAAGTGGTTGCCCCTTTGATGACTGCCACTTGGGGACAAGGAAAATATTATAATTATGATTGTCCAGCAGCCACAGGCGGTCCCGATAATAAAGCTGTTGTTGGCTGTGTGGCTACTGCGATGGCTCAAATCATGTATTATTATCGCTATCCTGCCACAGGCTTAGGCACGCATGGCACGGTAAACTACGGAACCACTACCTACAATTGGAATAATATGCTCGAAAGCCTTGGAAACTATAACGACCCAGTAGCTTTACTATCCTATCATTGCGGTATTGCTGTCAACATGAGCTATGCTGCCGATGGCTCGGGAGCGATGACACAAAGTGTACCAAATGCAGCCAAAAGCCATTTTCGTTACGACAATTCATGTGCTTATACCGATTACTCGGGAAGCTATACAGCAGCTACTTGGGCAACACTTTTAAAGAATAACCTTGATGCCAATCATCCATTAGAGTATTCGGGTAGCGACCCAACAAGTGGTGGTCACGCTTGGAATTGCGATGGTTATGATGCCAGCAACAATTTCCACATGAATTGGGGATGGGATGGCAGTGCAAACGGATATTTTGCCATTTCAAATCTTTCAGCAGGCGGATATAACTTTTCTCAAAGTCATGGTGTGGTTTATAATTTCTTTCCTCCAACGGCTTCCTACCCATTTAACTGCACAGGAACAAAAACGGTAACTTACACTACAGGAACTATAGAAGATGGCAGCGGCTCATCAAATTATCAAAACAATAACGATTGTCTATGGTTGATTGCACCAACGGAAACAGTTACAAAAATTACTTTAACTTTCATAACATTTGCAACTGAACCTACCAATGATATTGTTACCGTTTATGATGGTAGCACAACTTCTGCACCGGTTTTAGGTGTTTATTCAGGCAGCACTTTACCGGCAAGCATCACTTCAACGGGTCCTACCATGTTGGTTCGTTTTCAAACCAATGGCAGTGTGGTTGCTCAAGGTTGGAAAGCCACTTATCGCAGCACTTTTCCAGCCTATTGTAGTGGCATGGTTACCTTGACAACACCAAGCGGAACCATCACAGATGGCAGCGGCGCCGATAATTATTCTTATAATTATTTATGTAGATGGATTATTTCTCCACCCAATGCTGGTTCTATTACAATCAACTTTACTGCTATAAATATAGGTACAGGTGATTTTGTGAAAATTTATGATGGAAACTCTAATGCTGAACTGGCAAACTACACTGGAACGACTGTTCCTGCAAGTGCTACATACACTACCAGCAAAATCATGGTATTGTTTAAATCAGATGGATATCTTAATGCACCTGGTTTCAGCCTTGATTATACTTCTGAAACATCAGGAGTAGGCATCAACGAAAATTCAAACCTTGTTGGACTGTCTATCTATCCAAATCCGGCAAAAAACATATTGAATATTCACTTCCTAGCCAACAATTCTGAGAATTTAAGGGTAGAGATGAGTACCATTTCGGGTGTAGCTGTTTATAGCGAATCGTTGAACAATTTTATAGGAAACTATAACAAAACCATAGAAACAAGTACATTAGCTCAAGGAGTTTATTTACTCCGCATCATAGGCGACAAGCAGACCGTTTGCAAGAAGATAGTGATTGAATAAGGCGCTTGCGCACATTCAATAAACAATTGTAATACCTTTTCTATGAAGAAACACTTGCTGCTACAAGTATTGTTTGTTTTTGCCTTTGTGAACACTTTCGCTAAAAACATCACAGAGCAGCAAGCCCTCATCGTTGGAAAAAACTTCTACTACGAGCACATTAATCTCCAAAATCAAGTTGATTTTAAAGATATTCATGTTGATAATATCAGCAAGAAGACATTTGGAAGTACTACATTATATTATATAATTAACTTCACTTATCAGGGCTATATCGTAGTTTCGGCAAGCGATGCTGTGCGTCCTGTTTTGTGTTATGGTTTCAACAGTCGCTATTCTGAACTGAACCAAGCCCCCGCTTTCAATCATTGGATGCTTGATTATGAAAAGCAATTACGCATAGTTATTGAACAAAATCTCCCAGCTACAACTTCTGTTGAGGCGGAATGGGTGAAGTATTTATCAGAGAACTTCACTGCTTTGCAAAACAAAGCACCCATGAAAGCTTTAGTGCCTTTATTGCATACGACATGGGATCAAGGGAAATATTATAACCAATATTGTCCCGACTCCATTGGTGGTCCTGATGGCAAATGTTGGTCAGGATGCGTGCCTACGGCTATGGGGCAAATTATGAATTATTATCAATGGCCCAAGCAGGGTGTGGGTTCCTATACTTATTCACATCCAAGCTTTGGCACCTTGTCTGCCAATTTTGCCAATACGAACTATTATTGGGAAAGCATGCCTTTGGAAGTTACCGAACGCTCTAACGACAGTGCTGTGGCTAACTTATTATATCATTTAGGAGTTTCTGTGGATATGGATTATGGCGTAGCTAATGGTTCGGGCATGTTCAATCATAAAGCTGCTTATTCTTTGCGTACGTATTTCAAATATTCTCCCAACTGCCAATATATCTTCAGAGATACTGCTACACATACTAATTGGAAGCAACTTATTATAGATCATCTCGACCAAAAGAAACCTTTATATTATGCTGGTTGGGCTGATACCAACAATATCTCTGGACATGCTTTTGTGTGCGATGGATATCAAGACACAAGTTATTTTCATTTCAATTGGGGGTGGGGTGGTTCAAATGATGGATATTTTATGTTAGACAATTTGACGCCAGCCGGCAATGATTTCACCCTCGACCATGAGTTAATTCTAAACTTTTATCCTGATTCTACATACGAGAACTTCAACTCTTGTCCTACAAATGCAGTTATGCGCAGCACTAAAGGAACATTTGGCGATGGTAGCGGACCTTTATATAATTATAAGAATAATTCAGATTGTCAATGGTTGATTCAACCCACTGATTCTGTAACCAGCATAAATCTAACGTTCCTTGAATTTAATACCGAAAATGATTCTGATAGAGTGATAGTGTATAATGGAGCTACCACCGCTGCCCCAATTATAGGGATATTTGATGGTTCAAATAATTATTTTAGCACCTCCTCCACAGGCAAATCAATGCTGGTAAGATTTATCACAAACGATAGTATTACATCTGATGGGTGGTTGGCATCTTACACTACTACAACACCGATATATTGTTCAGGACTAAAACAATATACAGCAGCTTCGGGTAGCTTCTCTGATGGCAGCGGTTCTTTCAAGTATCATCCCAATGCACTCTGCAGATGGCAAATGACACCTCCGGGAGCGACCTCGCTCTTATTACACTTCAATGCATTTGATATTGCCCAGGGCGATTATGTGAAAGTTAATGACGTAACCAATGGCGTTGAAATTGCCAATCTCACAGGTTCTGTTATTCCAGGTGATATTACCTGCTATTCTGGTTCAATGCAGGTGTTGTTCAGATCACTCGATAAAACCATGGCGCAGGGCTTCAGTGCAACTTATACGGTTTCAAACTCAATAGAAGATTATAATTCCATATTATCAGATATGAATGTTGCTCCCAACCCTGCTACTGATGTAGTGAACATTTCTTTTCAGAATACCACAAAACAAAATATTACATTTACACTTCTTTCTATGGATGGGAGGGTTGTTTATTCCGATGCACTTACGATTCCTGCCGGAAGTGCCTCTCTACCATTGGATGTTTCCAAATTCAAAGCAGGCTTGTATGTTTTAAAGATTTCGACCAATGCTGAAACGTGTATCAAAAAAATCATTTTAGAATAAAATATTTTATGAAAAAACTATTTATCCCTTTTTTATTAGTAGCCCTCTGCACTTTCTCTGTGCTTGCTGCACATATTGATGCTCAAAAAGCTCAGAAGTTGGCGCAAAATTTCTATTTAGAGAAATCTCTCTCGATGGGAAAGGATGTGAAGATGGCTACCCAACTCAAATTGGTTTTCACGCAATTTGCCGAAAACGAAGCCATGTATTATGCATTCTCCGCGCAAAAAGGTTTTATAATCATTGCTGCTGATGACGATGTGATTCCTGTTTTGGCATATTCTTTTGAGGGAGGATTCAATACTGAAATCGTTTCTCCTGAATTCAAATGGTGGATGGGTGGATGCGAGCAACAAATTCTGTATGCAAAGAAACATGCTTTACATGCCAATAATGAAATTGCTACGCTTTGGAGTTCATATACATCAAGCGATTTTACACCAAATATGCAGAAAAGCAGTGCCAAATCAACCGAGCCTTTGTTGATGTCAACTTGGGACCAAGGACGTTATTACAATTATTTATGTCCTGAAGACGCTGCCGGGCAGGATGGGCATGTGTGGACAGGTTGTGTGGCTACGGCTATGGCTCAGGTGATGTATTATTATCGTTATCCCGAACATGGAACAGGCTCTTATGGATATAATTCCAGTTATGGTTATCTGTCTGCCGACTTTGGTGCTACCACCTATAATTGGGATTACATGCAAAATGATGCCAGCGGCAAATATAACTTCGATATGGCGCAACTCCAATCTCATTTGGGAATTGCCATAGATATGAGCTATAGCCCCGATGGCTCCGGTGCTTATATGAATGACGATGTGGATGCTTTGAAAAATCATTTCGGATATTCTTCCACAACGCAATTGTTCAACAAAGATAGTTATACGGCTATCAATTGGGCTAATTTGTTGAAAACAAATCTTGATAATAAAATGCCGATTCAATATGCAGGCTACGGACCCGAAGGCGGTCATGCTTTTGTATGTGATGGATATCAAAGCTCGGATTATTTCCATTTCAATTGGGGATGGAGCGGCGCATATAATGGATATTTCTATGTGGATAACCTGAACCCAGGTTATACCTTTAATGATGGGCAACAAGCAATACTGAATTCTTATCCGGCAAGCAATTTTCCTCAAAGCTGTGGTGCACAAAAAACTTTGACTTCTGCTTATGGAACTATAGAAGATGGTAGCAGCCCGAAATATAATTATCAAAATAACCTCGATTGTTCTTGGTTAATCGCTCCTACGGATGTTATTGACAATATCAAAATTACGTTCAATCGTTTCGAAACGGAGGCTGACCACGACATTGTTACTATTTATGATGGCGAAACCATAAATGCACCTGTATTGGGTGTTTATTCAGGGAATGCTTTGCCTGCGGAGGTTACTTCCTCAGGAACAAAAGTCTTGGTGCGTTTCACTACGGATGGTGCCAATGTTGCCAACGGTTGGTTGTTGACCTATACCGCGAAACCTACCACCTTTTGCACAAGTATGCAAGAATTGACCACGCCAAGCGGAACGATTTCGGATGGAAGCGATACAAATAAATATAACAACAATAGCTTTTGCCATTGGCGTATAAGTTTGCCTGTGGTATCCACAGTCTCTATCAATTTCAACTCTTTTAATTTGGCAAATGATGAAGATTTTGTGAAGATATATGATGAAACCGCCAACACAGAAGTGGCTTCTTACACAGCAGCAACGCCTCCTCAGAGTTTGATTGTTTATACCGATAAGGTTTTGATTTTGTTTAAAACAAACGGCTTGAATACCGATGCTGGTTGGGATTTAACCTATACCTCTATGCCACTCTCTGTTGAAGAAAACCAACATGCGTCCGTAAGTGTTTATCCAAATCCTACTTCTGATTTCATAAAAATTGAAGCAAATGTGAATCATGATGACATAATTACAGTTGAATTAATGAATGCTTTGGGTGAGAAATTGATTACCATTCCTGTTTATCCCGTTGGAGGTTTGTTGAACAAAACCATTGATTTGAAAGGTTTGGCACAAGGCATTTATTTCCTAAAACTTTCTTCAGATTCTTTCAATCATACTCAGAAAATATTGGTGCGTTAAACCAATTTTTCTCTTGTTAATAAATCTGTTCATTTTTTAAAAAGATACTATATCTTTTGGTGTGTCGTTATTGCTTAAATTTGTCGCATGAGCAATACTTTCGGAGATGTATTTAAAATAACGGTTTTTGGCGATTCGCATGGCAAGGCTATTGGCGGAATCGTTGATGGATGCATGGCAGGATTGGCTATTGATGAATCTTTGTTAACGAAAGAACTTGCCCGCCGCAGTGCCGGCAATGACTTTTTTTCATCCCCACGAAAGGAAATGGATGCTTTCGAAATCCTTTCGGGCATCATGGATGGCAAAACAACAGGAGGTGCCATCGCATTTAGCATTCCAAATACCAATGTGAAAAGCGACGACTATCTGAATTTAGATTCTTTGTTCAGACCTTCACATGCCGACTTCACTTATTTTGCAAAATATGGCACCACGGTGAGTGCAGGCAAGCTTCAAGCTTCGGCTCGCATCTTTGCGGCTGTCGTTTTGGGAGGCGCTATTGCCAAACAAATGCTGCATCAATTCGGCATTTCGATTTATGCTTTCGTGAATCAAATCGGGACGGTTTCTTTAGATAAATCTTATAAAGAAATCCACCCCGAAACTATCGAGGAAAGCATTGTCCGTTGTCCTGATATCGCGACAAGCGAAAAAATGATGGAGGAATTGAAAACCGTAAAAGCAAATCACGACAGTGTCGGAGGGAAAATTTGTGGCGTTATTACGGGTTGCGAACCCGGATTGGGCGATCCGATTTTCGAGAAGCTACAAGCACGATTAGCCCACGCCATGTTTTCGATTAATGCTGTGAAAGGCTTTGAATATGGCTCCGGTTTTATGGCAGCAGGCATGACGGGCAGCAGACATAACGACGAATTCATCATTAAAAAGAAAAAACTTTGTACGTTGACCAATCATTCGGGAGGCATACAAGGCGGGATTACCAATGGCGAGGACATTTATTTTAATGTAGCATTCAAACCTGCTCCCAGCATCGGACAAAAACAAAAGACCATTGATCGCGAAGCAAATCAGGTGGAGTTTACGGCTGGTGGCAGACATGATGTGTGTTTTGTGCCGCGTGCGGTGCCCATTGTGGAAGCTATGGCGGCTTTGGTGATGGCTGATACATATTTAAAAAACATGAAGTATGCGGAATAAATTCATATCCATACTGCTTTTTGGCTTGCTTGTCTTCAACTCGTTATGGGGTTTTGCTCAACCCAACGGTCCCTGCGATGACGTTACGGATAAAAAAGCCTTGCGACTCTATAATCAAGCTTTCGAGAACTTTAAAGACAGGAAATTGCCCGAAGCCGCCGCACAATTCAAGCAGGTGTTGGAGATGGATTCCGCCTGCGGCAAATGTTTTTTCTTTTTGGGATTGATAAATTTCAAACGGGAGGATTATAATTTGAAAGCAGCCACCAAATATTTCGAGAAATCGGTGGCGTTGTGCCCCGATTTTGATATTTATGTGTATTATTATCTTGGCGATATCTATAGCGGGGCCGAAAAATGGGATTTAGCCATCAAATATCTTTCCATCTTTTTGAAAGACCCCGAGAAAATTGACTCGGAGAAAGACCAAAAAGAGGCAGAAGGGCTGCTGAAAGAAGCTAAATATAGAAATAAAATATTTAGTAATCCCGTGCCCTTCAATCCCACCTGTATCCAAGGTGTTTCGTCGCCTGCAGATGAGTATATGCCTTCAATGTCGCCCGACGGCACCTTGATGTTTTATGTCCGCGTGAAGGAATTGCCGCCTCTCAAGAGCGATATGTTTAAGAAACCTATTTTCAAGGAAAAATTCTATTTTAGTTCGCAGAAAAACAATGTGTATAGCTCAGGCGATGAGATGCCCTATCCGTTTAATTTGAACGACCATGAAGGCGGGGCTTCGCTCACTATTGATAATAACGAACTCTTTTACACCATATATAAACTTATGGTCGGTTATGATAATGGCGATATTTATTATTCAAAAAAAGGTACGGATGGCTTTTGGTCGGAGCCTGTGGCTTTAGAAAATGTGAACAATCCAGACACATGGGAAACCATGCCGTGTATTTCGTCGGATGGAAAAACTTTGTATTTTGTGAGCGACCGACCCGGCGGATATGGGGGATATGATATTTACGAATCCAAAAAGGATAAGAATGGCGTTTGGGGCAAGCCCACGAATTTAGGTCCGAATATCAACACAAAATACAACGAAAAAACGCCATTTTTGCATTCCGATAGCCAGACATTGTATTTTTCTTCCAATTCTCCCGACCTGGCAGGTTTGGGCGGTTACGACATTTATTATTCGCGACGCCAATCGGATGGAAGCTGGGGCAAGCCACAGAACATGGGCTTTCCTATCAATACGGAAGCCGATGATGCCGGATTTTTTGTGAGCTTGGACGGAAGAACGGGTTACTTTTCGTCCAACAAATTGAAAGGAGCAGGCGGCTGGGATGTCTATTCTTTCGAATTATATAAGGAGGCGCGCCCCGAGGAGATGAAAATTTTTAAGGGCGATGTGAAAGAAGAGGTGACCGAAAGACCGGTGGATGCGCGCATCGAGCTGAAAAATGTGGAAACCAAAAAAGTTACACAAATTCCGGTGGATTCGATTTCGGGACGCTATGCTTTTGCCATCAACACCAAGAACGATTATATTTTGACGGTGAAAAAAACCGATTATGCTTATGAATCGAAATTGATTCAGGCAACGGACACGACGCATTCGGAACCCGTGAGAGAAATAAATTTCGATGTGAAACCCATCAACGTCGGGCAATCCTACCGATTGAACGATATTTATTTTAGCTCTAACTCCTTCGAACTAAACAAAGATTCGAAGGCTGTTCTGGACGGATTTATTGAATTTTTGGTGGAGAATCCCAACATCAAAATTGCCATTCATGGGCATACCGACAACATCGGCAACGACGAAAACAACCTAAAACTGAGCGAAGAACGCTCTAAATCTGTTTATAATTATTTGGTGGAACACTCCATTGGTGCCGAGCGACTTTCCTATAAAGGATTTGGAAAAACAAAACCTGTAGCAACCAACGACACAGAAGCTGGGCGGGCAAAGAACCGTCGCACGGAATTTGTGATTTTGGAGAAATAGAGCAGGATTCCTTTCAAGGGTGATGATGCATCGGCAGAGAAATTTAATTTCCGGCAGCAACAAATTATTTTTGCTTATCAAGCGGAAATTTTCACGTTAGGAAATTCATATTTTTAAAAAAATAAA